>JAQWKM010000094.1 GCA_029247845.1 Paracoccaceae bacterium
CCCCAAGCAATCTGACAAAACCTTATGAAGGGGTCATGGCATGTCTGGATCTGCTGAAATCCGAGGGCTATCACCTTGGCATTTGCACCAATAAACCTTTTTCGATAACGCAAAAGGTGGTCCGTGAATTAGATATGACGCCGTATTTTAACGCTCTTGTGGGGGCCGATACATTGCCAGTTAAAAAACCCGATCCAAAGCCCTTACATCATTGCATAAAAGCATTGGGGTCCGATGAAACACTTTATGTGGGCGACAGTGAAACAGACTATCAAACAGCGACAAATGCCCGTATTCCCTTTGCACTATTCACAGGCGGCTATCGTAAAGCAGGGCTGTCATATTTCAAAAACGCCACAATGTTTGATACTTTTAAAGAACTTCCAGAAGTGATCAGAACACATTTTAATTAATTGATTCGACCGATTAAGTAGTTGATTTCACCATATGCGCATATCCAATATTGAAAAGACGCACTCAGCAAGACACTTCAAACCTCTGCTTCGAGCATTGCTCCAAAAGCTGATCAGTCAAAAATATTAGATTTTAAAAAGATGCTACAAAGGAGTAGATAGTGAGTACCGAGGACGATCTTTATAGAAATGCGGTCCGTTTAGTGTAAGAAGAATATCCAACCGGATGGGGTAGGACGGCTGCCATTTGTTTGTCGCCGGGCTAAATAATAACAAGCTTTGTGCCAGACAGTAATTTTGATGCACTATCGGTGTAGATGGGACTTGGGTCTTTCTTGGAGGCAAATAAAAGAAATGAGGCCTTTACCTATAGTCTCTGCGGAGCCGGTAAGGATAAAAAATCCGACTTTAGGGTCCTGTCTTCGTGTAGGGTTTTTCAGGAACGACTGAGGTGTTCAAGTCACAATGTAATAGTCGTTGTCAATAACTAAGAACAAGAGTTACTATTCAAACCGCTGGGCGACCTTCAGCCTTACCATTAAAGAGTGGAATTCGCTTAGCCAAAATCAGTTGTGTGGGGCCAGGGGCCACGAAAGAAGTTTCGTGCTGTGGGCCGCCCCCTAGCCAATAAGCCGATAAAAGCTCCTTTACACACCCAATAGCTGCGCGACCATATCGCTGGTTGGGTCGGTCAGCGCGTCAATTACGTCGAAGTGGTGTTTTACCGGCGCGAGGGTGAGAGGGGCGTTCCAGGCCCCTGACAGCCACCTGGCCTGATCTATAAAGGCAGGCCTTTCATTAGCTCCAACCCAAACGTGTACATTGCACGCAGGTGTGTCCATCAGGGCGGGACTTTCTGCGATGGCGTCAGCTTCGCTGAGGCAAAAATCCTCATTCATTTTTGTCTGCAGCATTGGACGTAGGTCTGCCACAGGTGAAATTGGCATTACTTTGGCTATGCGGGCGTAAAGTACTTTTGACAAAAGCTCGCCCACTGCCATGCGCGCCACAAGGTGCCCGCCTGCCGAATGGCCCGCAAGAGTGATTGGCCCCGCTACACGCGCGCCAATGACTTCTAAAGCTTGGGCAATTTGATCAGTAATCTGGTGAATGCGGACAGTCGGGCAGAGATCATAAGAAGGAAGGGCCACATGCCATCCTTTTTCAACCGCTCCTTGGGCCAAATGTGACCAGTAGCTTTTATCAAATTTCAGCCAATAGCCACCATGCACAAAAATCATTACACCTTTGGACGAGCATAGTGGCGCGAAGAGGTCGAAGCGTTGTCTATCCGTATCACCATAGGCCAAATCAAGCTCTGCCCGCCCGACCTTTGACAGAGCCGCGCGAAAATTAGCAGCAGCGCTTTCCCAGCGCGCAACGAAAGTATCCGCCCCCAAAATATAGGCAGCATTGGCGTATTCATCATCAAGACTTTTCATATTTTCCAACCTAACTATCTGGACAAATCTTGGCAGAAACGCTTTGACTGCACTAGCTGTTTATTTATGGGAGGCGAATATGCTGGACGAGACAACAAATTTACTAAGTTTGCTGAAAGACCCAAGCCTATTGGCTACACAGGGCTATCTAGCAGGAGAATGGGTCGACGGAGACGGATCACAGACATTTGAGGTCACCAACCCTGCGCGCGGAGATGTCATTGCCCACGTTGCAGATTTCAGTCGCGAACAGGCGGCACAGGCTATTGCTGCGGCAGAAACGGCTCAAAAAGACTGGGCTGCGATGACGGGCAAAGAGCGCAGCGTTATTTTACGCAATTGGTTCAACCTAATGATCGAGAATGCCGATGATCTGGCGACCATATTGACCGTCGAACAGGGGAAGCCTCTGGCAGAGGCCAAGGGTGAGATTGTCTATGGCGCCTCATTTATCGAATTTTTTGCTGAAGAAGCAAAACGCATTTACGGTGAAACGATTCCGGGGCACCAACGCGACAAGCGCATCACTGTGCTCAAGCAACCGATCGGCGTGGCAGCCTCCATCACGCCGTGGAATTTCCCAACCGCTATGATCACGCGCAAAGCGGGTCCCGCGCTTGCGGCAGGATGCGCGTTTGTCGCGCGCCCAGCCAAAGAAACGCCGCTTTCTGCTCTGGTTATGGGGGTTCTGGCCGATCGTGCGGGTCTTCCCAAAGGCGTCTTGTCTATTATCCCATCTTCGCGCTCGTCCGAAATTGGCAAAGAATTCTGTGAAAATCCCATTGTTCGAAAACTGACCTTCACAGGCTCGACCGAAGTTGGACGTATCCTTTTGCGTCAAGCTGCAGATAGTGTGATGAAATGCTCTATGGAGCTTGGTGGAAACGCCCCCTTCATCGTGTTTGACGACGCTGATCTTGATGCCGCCGTGGAAGGCGCCATCATGTGCAAGTTCCGCAACAATGGTCAAACCTGTGTTTGTGCCAACCGGATTTATGTTCAAGCCGGTGTTTATGATGCCTTTGCACAAAAACTTGCCGCTGCAGTTGGCAAAATGAAAGTTGGCGACGGCCTTGAAGCCGGAACGGCACTCGGTCCTTTGATCAACAGTGAGGCTATCCTGAAAGTACAAGAACATATTGCTGATGCGACCGCCAAAGGCGCCACAGTGCTATTGGGCGGCAACACATCTCAGAGTACCGGCAACTTTATCAATCCCACGATTGTAACTGGAGCCACCAAAGAAATGGCTGTTTCAACAGAGGAAACCTTTGGCCCCTTCGCTCCACTTTTCAAATTTGAAAACGAAGATGAAGTTATCGCACTTGCAAATGACACGATCTTTGGACTTGCATCCTATTTTTACGCAAAAGACCTGAGCCGTGTTTATAAGGTCGCCGAAGCTCTGGAATATGGTATTGTCGGAGTTAACACTGGCATTATTTCAACCGAAGTTGCGCCATTTGGCGGCGTTAAACAGTCTGGTCTTGGACGCGAAGGAAGCCATCACGGGATTGAAGACTACCTCGAAATGAAATACATCTGTTTGTCCGTTTAAAGGCGAACTTAGACCTTTTGACAATTTTAAACGCTCATAAACGACTATACCAAAGTCCAGATTAAAACGGACTTTGGTTAACTTCGCCTTGATTCATAATGGTTTTACCTGTTTTAGTGTACCGGTCCGTGGGAGGGTCTATAAATGTCACAACGCAAAGCGATCTGGGGTTGGTTCTTTTATGACTGGTCAAGCCAACCGTTTCACACACTTTTGATGACATTCGTGTTTGGACCATATTTTGCGATTGTAGCTTCCCAGTATTACATGGGCCTTGGACAAGAAGAAGCACTCGCGGATGCTAACGCTCAAATTGTTTGGTCAAACTGTCTGGCGATTACAGGCTTCATTATTGGTTTTGGCGGCCCTATATTAGGGGCAATTGCCGATACGACCAAAGTGCGAAAGCCCTGGATAAGTACATTCTCGGTCATCTATATCATTACCGCCCTTTCGCTTTGGTATACATTTTCAGATGGATCAAACATGTGGCTGATGTTAACAGTGTTTGGAATTTGTTTTATTATGGCCGAGTACACTTATATTTTCACAAATGCTCAGCTGCCGTCACTCGGTTCTCTTGATGAGATTGGCAAAATTTCCGGCTCCGGTTTTGGCTTTGGTTATGCAGGTGGGGTTTTATCTTTGCTCATAATGCTTTTGTTTTTTGTAGAGCAAGACAATGGCAAAACAATGATTTTGGAATTGGATCCTCTGTTTGGCTTAGATGCATCTCAAAAAGAGGGGACGCGCTTTGTCGGACCATTCGTTGCCATCTGGTTTGCAATTTTTATGATTCCCTATTTTGTATGGGTCAAAGAAGACAAATCGCTACGGTCTAAACTCAATATTTCAGAGGGTCTTTCAAATCTCTGGACGGCAGTTAAGTCTCTTCCAGCCCGAAAAAGCCTATTGTCGTATCTGGGCGCTTCCATGTTTTACCGGGATGCTCTAAACGGTCTTTATACCTTCGGCGGTACCTATGCTGTTCTTGTTCTGAATTGGAACATCGTAAAATTGGGTCAATTTGGTATTATTGCCGCTATTTCTGCAGCCCTATTTAGTTGGCTCGGAGGGTTCCTTGACCGTAAGATTGGACCTAAACCAGTCATTGTTGTAATGGTCGCCATACTTACCATTGTGTGTTTTGTCATTGTTAACACGTCTTTAACCCATGTCTTCGGCGTGACTGTTGCAGAAGGCTCTAATCTGCCTGATATGGTATTTTATATCTGCGGTGTGTTCATCGGCGGAATGGGGGGCATTTTGCAATCGGCCAGCCGTTCAATGATGGTACGCCATACCCGCCCAGAACGCGCGACAGAAGGATTTGGACTCTATGGGCTTTCTGGCCGGGCGACAGCCTTTCTTGCACCGGCACTGATAGGCATTGTGACAGCCATCAGCGGAGACGCGCGCATCGGGATATCGCCTCTCGTTGTGCTCTTCATAATCGGACTGGTCTTGTTAATATGGGTCCATCCTAAAGGAGAATCTGATAGTTGGAGCTCAGAAACTTAAAGCTATTCGTTAAGGCTGCGCTTTTCTGCTGCATGATACCGCTTCAAGCAGTGTCCGAACCGGAGGCGCGGCAACTGTTCGGCGTTAAAAAAATGAATGCCTCCATGGCATCCTATCCTTATGGAAGCTATGCCAAAGGATGTCTCGCAGGCGCTGTCCAATTGCCTGAAACAGGACCCACTTGGCAGGCAATGCGCCTGTCACGCAATCGCAATTGGGGTCATCCAGAAATGATTGACTACATTAAGGACTTGTCGGCAAAAGCCGCCACGCTTCCCGATTGGAACGGCCTTTATATTGGCGATATATCCCAACCGCGTGGGGGCCCGATGATCAGCGGCCATAGAAGCCATCAGATCGGGCTGGACACCGATATTTGGATGCTACCTGCTGACGACCTCAAACTGAGCAAAAAGTCCCGTGAAAATATATCGTCCGTCTCTCTGCGAAAGTCCAACGGAGCCTATGTAAACAGCAAATGGAGCCAAGCCCATCACCACCTTTTGAAGGCAGCTGCAAGTGACAAACGCGTGGCAAGAATCTTTGTCTTCCCCGGCGCCAAAGTCAAAATGTGTACAGAGGAAAAGGGCAACCGGGACTGGCTGCGCAAAATCAGACCATGGTGGGGCCATCATTATCATTTTCATGTGCGCCTAAAATGTCCGACTGGACTGAGCAATTGTAAAAACCAAGCGCCGCCCCCTACAGGAGATGGTTGCAAAGAGGCCCAAGGCTGGATCAATCGCATACTAAACCCTCCCCCCCCTGATCCTGATGCGCCCAAACCAAAGCCGCGTCATGAGCTGGTGATGAAGGATTTACCCAAGCAATGCAGTATGGTCTTGACCTCAAAATAAGTTGGGCATAGTTGCAACCTGCCTTTGATGGTCAAAGGTCAAGTCACCGCTACCTTGATAAAACGGAAAATGAAATGAATAAATTATTGCCCGGCATCG
>JAQWKM010000135.1 GCA_029247845.1 Paracoccaceae bacterium
CACTTTGTCCAAAGGTAAGGCAACATCGTTGTTAACGAGTGGTTTATGACTAACAGTTACTTCTGCTGCCGCTTCGCGTCTTTCCCACATTTCACTACGCTGAGCTAGATTTTGTGCAACCACTGCTTCCAAGACCCGCCCCATTTCCAATTCTTGTTCAAGAATACTTTCAAGACGATGGATTAGTTGTATTTTGCCCTCCGCACTTGGTGCGTAAAGCTCTTTCACAGTTGTACCAAGTTCTACCATGATATTGTGTTGATATATTTTTGCAAACGGCTGGCGGGCCTTTGGGAAGACTTTAAAATATTTTTCGAAATATGTTTTAGGCATATATTCGAAGGCCTGAACCGCACCACCCGTCGCCATCTGAACGCTATTCAATAGCAACAATGCCTCTTCTAGAGACCGCGTGGCCACCATAGCGGTCGCATAGGCGTTTGGCTTTGGCTGTAATTTCAGCACGGCGGCCGTAATAATTCCAAGAGTGCCCTCAGCCCCAATCATTAAATGTCTAAGATCGTAGCCCGAGTTATCTTTATGAAGCTCAGACATCAAATCCATAATCTCACCACTGGGCAAAACTACTTCTAATCCAAGACACAAATCACGCGTATTTCCATAGCGTAGAACGTTGGAACCACCTGCATTGGTCGACAGCATACCTCCCAGCATAGCCGAGCCTCTGGCCCCAAAGGTAATTGGAAAAATGAGATCGTTCTCATCAACAGCTCTGTGCAGACTGTCCAGAACAACACCAGCCTCCACCACGGCAATCCGAGATGATGTACGTACCTCTCGAATGGTATTCAGTCGCTCTAAGGATAACACCAATGCCCCTTGGGCATGGGTTCCGCCTGCAAGCCCTGTATTTCCACCCATTGGAACAATTGCAATTTTTTCTGCATTTGCAAGTTTGACAACATCAGACACTTGCTTGGTATCTGCCGGACGTACTACGGCTAAAGGTTTAAACACATAGGAGTGGGTCCAATCAGCTCCATATTTGCCACCTTCTTGCTCTTCAAAAACATTATACTCACCAACAATATCGCACAGCCTATCTAGAATCGTCATGCAGCACTCCCAGTTTCTTGCCCATAAAACAATTTTGGGACTTAGTTTTGCTTCAATACCATTTCGCCAGCGGAGGCAGGCTCATTAAGACTGCGTTCGCATCATGCCCCGTGGTCAACCCAAACTTCGTGCCCCGATCATAGACAAGATTATACTCAGCATAGAGTCCACGGTGCTCGAGTTGCTTGTTCTTATCACTATCAGTCCATTCTTGATGCAGTCTTTTTTCCACAAGCGGAACATAGGCGGGTATAAATGAACGACCGATATCTTTGGTCAGTTCAAAATCCTTGTCCCAAGCGCCTGTACAGCGATCATCCATGAAAATGCCACCAACACCACGGGCCCGATTGCGATGTGGAATGTAAAAATATTCATCAGCCCAAACTTTAAGTTCTGGATAAAGGCTTATATCATGGGGATCCAGATGCGTTTTTAGCGTATCGTGAAAATGCGCAGTATCATCATCGTATTCAAGACAGGGATTCAAGTCAGTTCCGCCGCCAAACCACCATGCATGTGGAGTCCAAAACATACGCGTATTCATATGGACAGCCGGGCAATGAGGGTTTTGCATGTGCGCAACTAAGGAAATACCGCTGGCCCAGAAGCGCGGATCTTCCTTCATTCCGGGAATTCCTTTGCGCGCGGCCATCGCGTTTTGGGCCTGTTCGCCCAATTCACCATGCACAGTAGATACATTGACCCCAACTTTTTCAAAAACTCGCCCACCGCGAAGCACGCTCATCAGCCCACCCCCAGCATCCTGACCATCCTCGGCATGCCGTTTGGTTTTGCGTACCTCAAACTCGCCCTTTGCCCGGCAGGAAAAGGGCCCAGACGAATGGGTGTCTTCAAGGCGTTCAAACTCACAGACTATTTCATCCCGCAACGAAATAAACCAAGCGCTCACTATTTCTTTTTCCAGTTCTGAAACTTCGCTCATCGCGCGTTTTTTCCTATCTAATTTTGTCTTTTCCACAAGGCACGTGACGCAACAAGATGTCAAGAAAGTGGTTCTCAGATTTAAGTTTGGGTGACCTAGTGGACAGGCGCTGCAACGGGATCAATCAGAGTACGACCACCATCTACAGTCAAAACATGTCCCGTTACAAAGCCCGCACTTTCAGAGGCCAGATATTGCACTGTTTCGGCCACTTCTGTTGCAGAAGCGACGCGCGCCAGAGGCGTGTGTTCTTCAATATCACTTCTGAAATCACCATGATCTTTCAGAGCCTTTTGCAGACTTGCAGACATTACAGAACCAATTGCAACGGCATTTACCCGAATACGTCTGGGCGCCAGCGCCACAGCCATTGAACGCGTCATCTGATCCAGAGCCGCGCTTGAAATTGAATACCCCAAAAGAGATGAGGTCGCACGACGTGCCGCAATAGAGGATAGATTGACGATTGAGCCCACCTGCCCTTCATGCTGGCCTTCGCTCTGCTTTATCATCCGCTTAGCGACGTGTTGGGATAGGCGTAAGCTGGTCAGAACATTTTGCTCTAGCGAAATTTCAACTGATTTATCCTCGGGGTCAAAAAAATCAGAGGCCAGAACCTGCCGCGATGCATTTACCAATATATCAATCCGATCATATGCATCTAGCGTCGCAGATATCAAATTTGCAATGGTAAGCTTTTCACGAAGATCCCCTGCGAAGTATTTCTGTTCTGCATCGCCCGTTCCGGGCCCAAGCTCTTTTAGCAAACTGGCCTCATCCATATCCGCATGCATCACGTTCGCACCACATTCGGTAAAGTGGCGTGCAATAGCCAATCCTATTCCATTTGCAGCGCCCGTTACGATCGCCGTCTTACCATCTATTGAAAATGACATGTCCAATCTCCAAGAATTTAGACTATAATTTCAGTGATAGGCCGAGACGATCGGCCCCTTCGCATTTAACACTTTAAAACGATTATCTCCCGCAACTTCGTTAAAATCAATAAAGTGCTCTGTCAGCGGCTTTTCATACGGTAATTGACGGTTTGCAACCATCCAAAGCTGCCCACCTCTTTTTAAAAGGCGCGCTGCTGCAAGTATAAAGCTATTGCCTATTTCAGGATTGGCCGAGCGACCAGCATGAAATGGGGGATTCATCACGACTGCATCAAGTTTCTGGCCACTTTTCCAAGTGGTGGCATCACTCCAGTGAAATGCTATCCGATCATCCAAGCAATTCAGTCGTGCGCATTCCAGAGCCGCGTGGTCGGCCTCTATACAATCTAAATGTGTTACTTTGGGCGACGTAATTATACACTGAGACAAATATCCCCAGCCAGCCCCCAAATCAGCAATGCGCCCGGTTAGTGATTGCGGCAGGTTTTGGGCAAGCAGAGCCGACCCCGGATCAATTCCATCTGCTGAAAAAATGCCGGCCTGTGTCCAGTATCCGTCTGGCAAGCATGCTGGTCCCGCTGCCTCCAATGAACCGAAGATGCCGGACGACTGAAACCAGAAAAGCCGGCCATGGGCCCCAGAAATCGTCCCCTCAAACGTAATCAATTTGCGAATTTCTTTCGAAAGGCTCTCAATGCCTTGGGTCTTTGCACCGTCGACCAGAATAGTTCCTCTCGGGGCGAGCTTAGTTGCAAGCCAAATCAAATGTCTCGCCAAAACTTTTGATCGCGGAATATGAAGCACAGCAAAATCAAAGTCACCCTTTATCTGACTAATATGCTCATAACCCATCGATACAAATCGTTTAACCGCAGGAAATGACCGATGCACAAATACGGGATCAAATTCTGCCAATTCTGTGACATCGCTATCCAGCTCAGGGTGCAATACTACGAATTTTTTTGACTTATCAAAGTCGAAATTACCGCCGCGTATTCCAAGCTGAAACCGCGATTTAAACATGTTGAACCAAGGTGAACAGCACTCTGCGCAGGCCTTACTCTTTTTCCATAGTACATTGTAAGGGATGCTGATTCCTACGGGAAAAATCCATCACTTGCGACACTTTGGTTTCCGCAACTTCGTGGCTAAATATCCCGACCAGAGCCAGACCTTTCTTATGTACCGTAAGCATGATTTCAAAGGCCTGAGTAGAGTTCTTACTGAAAAATCGCTCGAGCACAAGAACAACAAACTCCATCGGCGTGAAGTCATCGTTTAAAAGCATCACCTTGTAGAGTGGGGGGCGCTTGGTTTTTGGTCGCGTCTCTACGAGAAAATCCTGCGATGGATCTTCCTTCTCTGTTGACATAAAAATTTTACCGCCCGACATATCTCACCAACGTACTAAATCAAAAATACTCAACTTTGTATATAGAATGAGTGCAAGTGAAGAAAACCCCTTGAATCAAAGAATAGAAATTCATTGCGCAAAGGATACGGGTTAATGGCACATTTTCAACAATTCTTTTCCAAAACACAAATCGAATATAGCTCGAAAATTCAATACATATTTCTTTTGCTATGCTGATCTTATAGCCGTTAGAAAGATAAACTCAAAATATGCTATAAAAACTATCCCAAAGTTCCAAAAATCACGTAAAATTGAATACTTTATTCTATTTTTAATGTGTGCTACTAGTATCTAAAATAAATAAACCGAAAAAATTCGGTGTTTTGAGGCATATAAGGACAGTCTTCATGAGCAGAAGGCAGCAAAAGCAATATAAGCTATGGCTTTTTATAATTGCGACCATTTGGATGGTCATAATTCTCCCACTCAGTGCTGTTGCGGCGCCCTATGCAGCGTTGGTCATAGATGCCAGAACAGGTAAGACACTGCATTCTGAAAATGCAGATACGCGATTGCACCCAGCTTCTTTGACTAAAATGATGACGCTATATGTCGTTTTTGAAGCTATTGAAAATGGAGAAATATCAGCTGACAAGATGATAAAAATTTCGCGCAAGGCGGCATCTGAACCGCCAAGTAAACTAGGCCTTAGAGCCGGCCAAAAAATCCGGCTACGCTATCTAATACGCGCGGCGTCGGTAAAGTCAGCAAATGACGCAGCAACTGCACTCGGCGAGGCGATCGAAGGTACAGAAGCCGCATTTGCGCGCCGGATGAACAGAACGGCCAAAGCGCTTGGAATGACTCGAACAACCTTCAAAAACGCACATGGCCTCACAGAGACTGGTCACAAGTCGACCGCACGGGATATGACTACATTGGGACGTCATCTGTTTTATGATTTTCCAGACTACTATCATCTCTTCAAGCGTCAGAGCATCGATGCTGGGATGAAATCCGTTCGCAATACCAACCGACGCTTTTTGCAAAATTACCGGGGCGCTGACGGGATTAAAACGGGTTTCACGAATGCCGCTGGCTTTAACTTGGTAGCTTCGGCAAAACGCGGCAACGAGCGGATCATTGCAACCGTGTTTGGAGGTCGGTCGACCTCAACCCGCAATACGCAAGTCGCAAAACTTCTTTCGCTCGGCTTTAAAAAAGCACCTTCTAAGGTACGCGAAAGCAAACCGAAGAAACCAAATTACGCCAATATTGACAGTTCAATAGCGGTAGGTAAGATCGTTCGTCTTAAAACCGCTGTCGACAAAAACCTCCGACCAAAAGCCAGACCCGGATCGCATTCAAGCTCCGTAGTTTTGGCTTCGGCAAATCTAAAAAGCGGTATCTCACATGCTCTAACGCTTGCGAATACGACTGGCTCTACTGATCAGGTATCTTCCGCCGATACCCAAATGGATGGGCTTTTGAGCATGCTGCAAAATGCTCCGGCAGTACCAGAGATTGTCACGCGCCTATCAACATCTGGCGGCAGGGATTGGGCAATCAATGTCGGTCGTTTCCCTAGCCGTTATGCCGCCGAAAAAATGTTGTTGAAAACTGCCTTGGCCGAGATGGGCACTCTAGAGGGATCTCTGCGTAAAGTCGTCGTGGGAAAACTTGGATTTGAGGCTAATTTTTTGGGGCTGAGCGAAGCTTCAGCAGATCGCGCCTGTAGACGCCTTGAGGCGAGAAATGTCAACTGCAGCACTCTGGGACCAGGCTAAGTATCGTTAAACCTAGCAATCTTTGGCAATAGAAGATTTCCTCTATGCCAACCCGCTAGTTTCCCCCGAAGGTAATTTTAACGCAGCCTGCATAAGGTTTTGGGTATAATCGCTTTCTGGAGCGTCAAAGATTTTATCTACCCGACCTTGCTCGACGACATCGCCATCTTTCATCACTAAGACATAATGCGACATTGCCCGCACAACTTTGAGGTCATGACTGATAAACAAATAGGCCAACCTGTATTTTTTTTGCAACTGACGTAACAGATCTACAATCTGGACTTGAACCGTCATATCCAATGCTGAGGTTGGCTCATCCAACACCACGAGCTTGGGACGCAATACCATTGCCCTTGCAATCGCGATCCTTTGTCTTTGACCACCTGAAAACTCGTGCGGATATCGATACATCATTTCAGGATCGAGCCCCACCTCGACCATCATGTCCCGCACCATCCCTTCATATGAGTGGCCACTCGGTGCGCCATGCACTTCGAGGCCCTCTGCGATGATCTGTGCACAGGTCATGCGTGGTGATAGCGATCCATAGGGGTCTTGAAAAACAATTTGCATATCATGGCGCAAAGCGCGCAATTGCCGTGTCTTTAGGCTCCTTAAATCTCTGCCTTCAAAGGCGATATGTCCTTTCGAGCCAATCAAACGCATGATCGCCATAGCCAAAGTGGATTTTCCTGAACCGCTTTCGCCAACAATGCCGATTGTTTCGCCTGCTCGAATAACAATGGATGCGTCATTCACGGCTTTCACATGGCCTACCGTTCTTTTCAAAAATCCCTTCTGGATTGGAAACCAGACACGTGCATTTTTTATTTCAACAATAATGGGTGCATCTTTTGCAACCGGATCAGGAGCCCCTACAGAATGAGCGCCCAAGAGTTTTTGAGTATACGGATGCTGCGGATTTGCAAAAATATCATCCGTTTGTCCCGTTTCGACAATAAGGCCATTTTGCATCACACAAACCCGATCGGCAATTTGCCCCACAATTCCAAGATCATGGGTGATAAACAACATACTCATACCTTCATCACGCCGCAGATCGGCAAGCAAATCCAGAATTTGCGCCTGTATGGTCACATCAAGTGCCGTTGTAGGTTCATCGGCAATCAAAAGCTTAGGTTCGTTTGCAAGGGCCATCGCGATCATAACTCGTTGCCGCTGG
>JAQWKM010000162.1 GCA_029247845.1 Paracoccaceae bacterium
AAAAAAAATTGAGCCATAAATCGCACCTTTTCATTAGCTCATAACTCCCTGTAGGACCAAACCATACGTAGTTGATAAGACGTGATACACGAATGGTTGGCAAGTTCATGAAAATATGCACTTACGCGACTAGGTCTTCTCATCCCTCAAAATGAGTATAGACCACAACTGGGATTACCCCTCTGCGTGCTTGGCGCGAATTTCCATGGTGGTAAACTTATTTAGCCACGCCAAATCTCAGGCCCTCCAACAATACTCGCATCGAGAAGATCGATGATCGAATGATCTTTCTGATCATATTCAAAGAGAGACAAGATATAACGAACTGTCTCTAGTCTCGTGCGTTTTTTATCTTCGGACCGAACAACGCACCAAGGTGCAAAGTCATGGTGAGTTTTATGAAAGTTCTCTTTAATTGCAGTTCCATACTCATTCCAAAACGACAATCCCTCAACATCTATTGAAGACAATTTCCAATGCTTAAGAGGATCATCCTCACGCTTTAAAAACCTTCGCAACTGTTCCGCCCGACCAACATTCAGCCAGACTTTTATAAGCTTTATGCCTTCCTCGGCCAACATTGTTTCAAACTGAGGAGCCTGAAGAAAGAACTTGTCTCGGTCAGAATCACTGCAAAACCCAAAGACTTTTTCAACAACAGCTCGATTATACCAACTGCGGTCAAAAATACTCACCGTACCAGCGGTAGGAAGATGCTTGATGTAGCGTTGGAAGTACCATTCCCCAGATTCTTTTTCGGATGGCTTTGAAAGGGCGACAACCCGCGTGACCCGAGGGCTAAGGTTTTCATTCGTGGCCCGAATTGTTCCCCCCTTGCCCGCTGCATCGCGGCCTTCAAAGACAATCGCCACTCTTTGACCAGTGGAGCCTACCCATGATTGAAACTTTGCCAACTCAATTTGCAATGGCAACATCGCTCGCTCGTATTTCTTATTCGATAATTTTGTCCTATATGGGTATGTTGGGTCCAAAATTTCATTTTTGCTACTACCGAGAATAGCAGCTCGAATGTCTTCCGGCGCCTCTTTTATCAAAAATCGCCTTACCGCACCGTCAAAATGAAGTGACATGGTTCTCTCCTTGATAGCCATAAACTGGCTGCTTTGAAAAACTAGCGCAATCCAGCCCTTTTAACCACACGGTCCACCGCTTCAATTACTGCGCTCTGTGAATAGTGATGAGGCATATGTCCGATGCCGTCAAGAAGTGTCAGATTCGAATCCGCAGCGTCATTTGCCAGTGGAACATAATGAAGCTTCGGGGAACGAGAATATCCTTCGCTCCATAAATAATTTCTACAGGCAAGCGAATATAGCCATATTTCTGACTCATAGCAACGATTTGAAGCTTCAGAAATCGCCTTTGCCTAGCATTTAAACGGATTGTTTTACGCCTTAGTACTAATTCTATCCCAACATTTTCACGATAGCCATTTGGCGTCGCTTGAGATCAAAAAACTTCAGCGACAGCGTTTCTTACCGCATTTTCACTCGCAAAAGCACTTGCGGTGGGGAAAGGCCCGCTAAAGTTACGAGAGCAGATATATTTTCAAGAGCTTCAATTGCCCAAGGCTTTGCCCAAGTACCAAGGGTTTTTCTGCACCCAAGAAGCGCGCTGCGTCGCGCAGTAAAAGGGCCTGATCCTTGATTGTTTCGCCAGCTGGACCAAACCCATCAGAATGTCGAAGTCCCGGGCGATCGGAAATAATAAACCAATATTTATTAGCAAGCTCTGGCGAAAAATAAAGCGTAAGGTCGCGAATATTGCCACTTGAGCCATAAATCAAAACTACATTCAGCCCCTCGCCAATAACCAATACATATACGTTTAAGCCATTAACCTAAATTATCTGCCCTAAAATCATGTAACATAAATAAGCTTTGCGCTCTCGTTTTCAAGAAAAAAACGTAAACAAACCACCAGCAAGGCATAAAATAGAACTTAATTTAAGACCCAATAGAATTTAGGTCATAGTGAGTCGTTTGATATATTTCATTAATCCAGTTGCCGTATAAGAGAAAACCATGACTGCGCCAACGATTAAGAGGAGCTTTGGTTGGATCATCATTTGGAAAGTAATTTTCCGGAAAATTTGCGTCCTGACGGGATGCCATATCTCTATCATATTCTTGTCCGAGCGTATCACTGTCGTACTCTAGATGATTAAAGATATAGATCGATCGGTGTTTTTTGTCTTCCACAAGACAAGGCCCAACGTCAGCACTACCCAATAAAGTGACCAGATCGCTCTGATCATCTAAGTGGCGCTGTAGTATTTCTGTCCACCGGCTCACTGGGATCACACAATCGTCGGAAAATCCGCGCAAGTAATGTGATGACGGAGCAAGATTGAGATGGCGAAAACAACCAAAGGCCTTTGTGTCCAACATCTGCTTTTGTATGCCATAAAAATGCTTAAGCATAGCCATCCCCCCCCAACAAACACCAAAGGTGGAATGCACATGAGTCTGCGTCCAATTAAAGACAGTTTGGATTTCATCCCAGTAATCAACATCTTCAAAATTCAAATGCTCAATTGGTGCACCAGTGATGACCAACCCATCAAACTTTTCCCCACATTCAAGCACTTCAGAAAAGGGCTGGTAGAAACTTTCCATATGCTCGGCGGTCGCATTTTTGGAATGGTGATCACTCATACGGATCAAGGACAATTCAATTTGGAGAGGCGTCGCACCGATAAGGCGTGCAAATTGGTTTTCGGTCTGTATCTTCTTAGGCATCAGATTGAGCAAAGCAATCCTAAGGGGCCGGATATCCTGAAGGTCAGCCTGATGCTCAGACATCACCATAACGCCCTCTTTTTTTAGGACATCAAACGCAGGCAGATCAGCAGGAATTTTAATTGGCATTGTGCAACTCTCTCTTAAGTCAGACCATAGGCCTAAGCTTATTAATCTCTCCGCTCAAGGGCCGCTGCGACCAGAAGTTCAAAATCTGATAATGTTCTAAGTGCACCAACTTCGTCTGCCGAAACCGTGACACCCCATTTTGATATTCCAGCGTAACGCGGCTGGCGGTGTTCAAGTGCCTGTGAATATGTCCAGCGAACAAAATTGTCTGGATCAACGGCAGCTTCATCGTCATCCGTCATAGTAAGATAATCCGCCCACTTCTGTTTTAAGAATTCAGGCTGATAATACATTGGCTTTGGGGCTCGGTCAAAACGCTCAACTAAGTTTTTACGATGTGCTTTAGTTCCCTCGATCCAGACTAAAAGTGTATTTTCAGCTAGGCACTTCAGCACGGGATCATCGGGATCTTTAGGATCCACCACTTCACAAATAGAGCCACCACTATCGCATACGAAGTGATCATATTGATATAGTTCATCGGCTCTTTTTATAAAATGAGGAGTATCCATAAGTGCAGATATCTCTGCTAATCGATGCTCCTCTTGCCGCTGCATGTATTCCTCAAACCCAAGCCCGTCTTTCTCCTGGTCACCGGGTTTTCCCAAGTAGGTCGATAAAGGGGATAAATTATCAAATGTTATATTGGAGGCTATATGGATTGAATCAGACATCAAGAGATGGCGAAGATATGGAATTTGCATAGCTTTTCGTTTAAAACTATCAGCAATCAGCTCTCCCATGTAGCGCGTTCCAATGCGGTAATCGACAGAATAATGAAACCAGTTACCAGACGAACGCAACATGTTTGAGATATGAGTTTTACCCAGACCGGACATGCCAAAAAGTAACACACGTTTGTGTTTAGCGTTCAACCAATCCTTGGAATCTTGGTAGATCATAATATTTCCCTAACCTTCTGAAAGATTGGTAACTAGAGCAATCAAATTGGTCAATTTATATCTTTTTCGCGGCTTGAACATATTGGGCTCGAGGCCAAGATCATTTGCTCTTGCAATCACATCCATCAACTGTACGTGGCTTTAATAACAACTTCAATTCACTAATCGGCTCAGAATTCCATATTCAAACGTGATAAGGTAAAGAGATTCCTGTCATGCACGTCGATCTATAGTCACTAGATTCTGAAGCAATCAAAAAGTCGTTTCAAATAGGATTTAGCCCTGCGAATCTTGCCAAACCATCTTTGGGAGACAACGAATTGGCATCATTGTTATATATGTGATATAACCCAACTTTAGTTTAGGATCGTTTCTACTGCCAAGGACAACTTTCAAGAACTATCAGATCAGAATTGGGTGGGTTTTTCTCTGTGCAACCTAAAAAAAATAATAGTTCAGAACCATAGGCATAGAGAGGTAGGCTCGAAAGTAGCTTCATTCCGCTGTCGTAAACAAAGTATGAGATTTCAGGAACAATATAGATAGTACCTAAAGGGATCTGTTTAAACTGACACCTACCGCCAAGAGTGTTGTACATGCGCGCTGTGACACTTTTTCCCTTATCTAGAAAAGTGTTCTGAATGAGTTCAATCTGAAATCCTTCTAGATTAGTTTAATGCGACATGAAGTAAATATCTTTAAAATGGTAGAGCGCCGGAACGGCGACACCTTTTGTCTGTAGATCCCGACAGGCATGATTGAAATCAGGCAATTTGATCCCAATCTTCCAGTACCGATCTCTGATAGACCCCATATGGTCTTGTGATAATGTAACAGATGTAAGTAGAACGATGATGTTCGAACTGTAATGGGCTAGATGACATGCAGCTCTAACTTTGTGAGCCCAAATTCCAACGTTGGGCAGATAAATCTCGGCAAAAGTAGAGGGAGATTTTACGAACAGAGTTACATCGACCAGACCTGTGCTGGATATATTTTGTTTCTGGATTTTTGACATAATGGCGACACTTTTATCAATTTCTAGACATTATAAAATGACTTAAAGCACCCAAACTCTCGTCTAATAAAGCCAATCGGTCAAATGGAATGGTGTCTCACTAAAACGCACGCAACGTGGTGCTGTCATAATTTAAAATAAGCAAATAATCTAAAAACTTTGCTAAGTAAGAAGTCTTAGCATGGAGAAAAAGATGTCTCAGGCACGTGGAAATCTGAAAGGTGTCGGAATTTCGTTTATTATAATTACTATCGCCATAACCGGCATTCCAGTCATTGTCGCAATGATCACAAACAATCTTAATTCACTGCCAAAAGCCTTTTACAGCAAAATCTTTGTATCACTCGAAAGGCAGATTTCAGGTACGTTCTGTACAACCCGCAAGCCCCCGATCAAAGCCTACCAAAGCAGCGAAAAAAAGATGGAAAACCCAAGTTTTTCCAAATCTGCATAACCTTGTAAAACAGAATCTGGAAAAATCCAGATCAATGTGGCGGACGCTAACAGAAACTCGTTAAGCAATTTGAAATAATCTGAAGCGCCCTGTATATATCTATCCCAAGCTTCAGGATAATTTACAGAACAAACCGATTAGTCATATTTTTTATGTTTCATTACATAAGCTCTTACGTTAAGGCATCGATTACCTTTAGTTCAGACATCTTAAGTGCATCAAAAACGAAAAATAAAGAGCTATTGTGTCGATTATACTTCGCATTCTTAAAGCATAGTTCTCTTGCATCACCACAAAAATCATGTTTTAGAACAGTCTCTTTCCGCGTATGGTTAAAATGCACGGGCTCTCGCGGGTAGGTGCGGAAAGTTAAACCTGCTTTTTGAAACGTGCAAAACAATGAAATGGAGAAAACATGCCTTTATATGAGCATGTGTTTATATCGCGCCAAGATTTGTCCGGCGCCCAGGCTGAAGGTCTGGTTGAGCACTTTGGACAGGTTCTTGCGGACAATGGCGGTAGCGTTGTTGAAAGTGAATATTGGGGCCTCAAAACAATGGCCTACAAAATAAACAAAAATCGCAAAGGTCACTATGCGTTTATGAAAACAGATTCCAATGCGGAGGCGGTTCAGGAAATGGAACGCCTCATGCGTCTGCACGAAGACGTAATGCGGATCATGACGATCAAAGTTGAGGACCACAAAGAAGGTCCGTCAGTACAAATGCAAAAACGCGAAGAACGTGGCGAACGCCGCGAACGCCGCGATTAGGGAAAGACGAAGGGAACTTAAACCATGGGAACTAAACCATTTTTTCGTCGCCGCAAAGTCTGCCCATTCTCTGGAGACAATGCTCCTGCGATCGATTACAAAGATACAAAATTGTTGCAACGTTACATTTCAGAGCGTGGCAAAATTGTGCCATCGCGCATTACAGCAGTGTCTGCAAAGAAACAACGTGAACTCGCGTGCGCGATTAAAAGGGCACGCTTTTTGGCGCTTCTGCCCTACGCAGTGAAGTAAGGAGACATAGCAATGCAAGTTATTCTAATGGAACGCGTGGCTAAACTGGGCCAGATGGGCGATGTTGTCGATGTAAAACCGGGCTTTGCGCGCAATTTTCTATTGCCCCAAGGAAAGGCTTTGACGGCGTCGCAAAAAAATATCTCAAATTTTGAAACTCAAAAAGCTCAGCTTGAGACGCGGAATTTGGAGACCCGTAAGGAAGCCGAAGATTTGGCCTCACGCCTCGATGGTCAAACCTTTATTGTGATTCGATCAGCTTCTGACGCGGGTGCACTTTACGGTTCTGTCACGCCCAGAGA
>JAQWKM010000182.1 GCA_029247845.1 Paracoccaceae bacterium
ATAACCATGGCCGTCAACCGGCCTTGCCGCATCAAATTCTTTTCTGTCTCTTGCTCCATTGTCATATCCTATTAAACGCCGCAGCCTTCTGGGCGGTAGCTAACATCAATTTAATCAACTGCGGCAAGTCCCTTTGCCTGCTCTAGCCATTTGTCGCGCGACACCCGACCTTTGAAGCCAACCAAGTTCTGATCGGCCCAGTCCACATCATGCGCTGTCCAATCGGCAATCTGGTGAAAACGGTAAAAGCTCATAGAATTAAAAAATTTTTCCAACTTTAGACCAAGTCCTTCAATTTTCTTAAGATCATTGCCAGCTCCTTCGATTTGGCCATCTAGACGAGTTGGACCGTCCTGTGATGAGGCGCCAACAGAGCTGTCTGCTTTACCGCCCAGCCCGTATTTCCAGTCGCCCTTGAGCCCTGCCAATTCCTCTTCACCTGCCAAAGTAACAGAGGGGGTAGCAGGCTCAGATACCACTGCCGACACAGGTTTCAGATCCTCATTGGCCGGTTCTGTCATTGGAGTTGCGGCAGGTTGGTCATCTGATGCGGATGTTTCGGCCCCTCCGACAGAGACTTTATGCAAGAGTTGCAACGGTTGGCAGAGTGTCCAGCCCAGCATTAGACCTGACAATCCTGTTGCGACCAAACCAAGAATAATGACGCCGGTCCAACCCATGGCGTCAAAAAACAAAGAGGTAATAATCGTTACCAGTCCAAAACCAAGCGCCAAAAACCAGCACCCTGTTCGACACTTAATATTTTTTTTATTCAAATTCATTTAAAGCTCCCAGTTCCGATATTTCGTTATAAAACGTCTCTGGTTTTAACATGGGATGAGAATGCAGTCTCTTTACCGGTACTAATAAGCTTTGCTTGAGCAACCCATTTGTCGCGACTTGCGCGTCCTTTGAATCCCTCCAAGTTCTTATCAACCCAATTCACCTCTTTATTTGTCCATTTTTCAATCTGGTCAAAATGAAAAAAACCCATGTTGTTCAGTAGCTTTTCTAGCTTAGGCCCAACACCTTTAATCTTTTGAAGATCGTCAGCACCCGCCTCGCGCGGTCCGTCCAATGTTGCCGGTTTAAGATCTAACAGATCTGATTTTTTTGATGCAGCCACTGCGCTTTCAGACGGATTAATAACACGCTGTGGCGACTTTTTGGCCTTGGCAGGTGATCCTTTGCCGGCCTGTTCAAGCCATGGCGTCAACAGCGGCACTTCGCTCCCATCTATGCGGCGCACTGTATCGGAAAGGCCCAAAGCGCGATCCACAGAGGCATTGTACCGAACAGTTTTGCGTTGGTAGTCCTTCAGGCTCGTGATACCCGTTTGGGGTTCACAAGAAAAACGATTGTTCTGAGGACCGGGCTGAGGGATTTGCCCCTGCAGGAATTCATCAATGATGTCGCCGAACCGATCTGCCGTTAAGTCCTCATAATAATCTTTGCCAATTTGTGCCATTGGCGCGTTAGTACAGGCACCAAGGCATTCGACCTCTTCCCAACTTAACTTTCCGTCTTGAGATACTTCGCGGGCTTTTGCCGCGATTTTTTCTTTGCAAACGGCAATCAGATCCTCTGCACCGCAGATCATGCAGGACGTCGTACCACAGACTTGAATATGGGCAACACTTCCCACAGGCTGTAACTGGAACATGAAGTAAAACGATGCCACTTCGAGCGCTCTGATATACGCAAGACCAAGCATATCTGCGACCACTTCAATCGCCGGTCGGGTTAGCCATCCTTCTTGCTCTTGAGCGCGCCATAAAAGCGGAATAATTGCGCTCGCCTCACGGCCCTCTGGAAATTTGGTAATTTGTGCTTTAGCCCATGTGAGATTGGCTGGGGTGAAGGCAAAAACTTCGGGTTGATCTTGGTGAAGCCGGCGAAGCATTACGATATTCCTCTTACAAAATCGTTTAGTCTGTTCGGCACGACCAGCAGTACCTGAGACGAAGTGGCAATGATCCTTTTAGCCCAGCTCACCTGTCAATCTCCCCAAACACAACATCCAACGTCCCAATTATCGCGGCAACATCTGCCAATTGATGCCCTTTCGTTATATGATCCATCGCTTGAAGATGAGGGTATCCCGGCGCACGTATCTTGGCCCGATAGGGTTTATTGGACCCGTCCGACACCAAATAAACGCCAAATTCACCCTTAGGCGCTTCAACGGCAGCATAGACCTCGCCTGCAGGGACATGGAACCCTTCAGTATATAGCTTAAAGTGATGGATCAGTGCCTCCATCGAGGTTTTCATCTCGCCTCGTTTTGGCGGGCTGAGCTTACCACGAGCCAAAATTTCACCTTTTTCGACGCGCAGTTTCTCAACCACTTGCAGGATAATACCAACCGACTGGCGCATCTCTTCCATGCGGCAAAGATAACGATCATAACAGTCGCCATTTTTGCCGACTGGCACGTGAAAATCGAATTCGTCGTAGCATTCATAGGGCTGGGCGCGCCGCAGATCCCAAGCCAGCCCCGATCCGCGCACCATCACGCCTGAAAATGCGTATTTTTGAATATCATCTTCAGTGACAACTGCGATGTTTACGTTACGCTGCTTGAAGATCCGATTCTCAGTGAGAAGACCGTCGATATCAGCAAGAATCTCTGGAAATTCTTGTGCCCAAATCTCGATATCATCAATGAGCCCTTCGGGTAGGTCCTGATGAACCCCACCTGGACGAATATAGGCAGCATGCAGACGCGCACCGCAAGCGCGTTCGTAAAACACCATAAGTTTCTCGCGCTCTTCAAAGCCCCATAGTGGCGGCGTAAGCGCGCCAACATCGAGTGCCTGTGTTGTCACGTTCAAAAGATGATTAAGCACTCTGCCGATTTCGCAAAATAAGACACGGATCAAGGACGCCCGGCGCGGCACTTCCACTGCTGTTAATTTTTCAATCGCCAGACACCAGGCATGTTCTTGGTTCATCGGCGCTACATAATCCAAGCGGTCAAAATACGGCAAATTTTGGAGATACGTCCTACTTTCCATCAGTTTCTCAGTGCCGCGATGCAATAGACCGATGTGCGGATCACATCTTTCGACAATCTCACCATCGAGTTCCAAAACCAAACGCAACACGCCATGAGCCGCTGGGTGCTGAGGGCCAAAGTTGATATTGAAATTTCTGATCTTTTGCTCACCGGTCACGGCGTCATTTAACTGGTTGGAGCCATCCATCATTTGTCGGCCTCCTTTTCGTCTCCAGGAAGGACATACTGAGCACCCTCCCAAGGTGACATAAAGTCAAACTGCCGGTACTCCTGCACAAGGCTGACCGGTTCGTAAACTACGCGCTTTTCTGCCTCATCATAACGCACTTCAGTATATCCAGTGGTCGGGAAATCCTTGCGCAGCGGATGTCCACGAAATCCATAGTCGGTTAGAATGCGCCGCAAATCTGGGTGTCTACTAAACAAGATGCCAAACATATCAAATACCTCGCGCTCAAACCAATTGGCCGATGGGTGTACCTCAACGATAGAGGATACCATATCATCTTCGCGGATAGAAACCCGCAACCTTACGCGTTGATTTTGATACATGCTCAGTAGATGGTAAACTACGTCAAACCGCTTGCCGCGTTTGGGATAATCCACCGCCGTGATATCGACGAGTGTGGAAAATTTGCACCTTGAGTCTTTTGCCAGATAACGCATGAAGCCAAGTAAATTCGCAGGCGCAACATTAAACGTCAATTCACCTCTATTAATGTACCAATCCAAAACGCAGTCGTTTCGATTAAGCGACACATAGGCGGCCAACTGCTTTAAAGTTTTAGTCATCTGACAATCGTCCCAGTGCGGCGAATACGACGCTGAAGTGCAAGGATACCGTATAAAAGTGCCTCCGCTGTTGGCGGGCACCCCGGCACATAGACGTCTACCGGAACAATCCGATCGCATCCCCGGACCACCGAGTAACTATAGTGATAATATCCACCCCCATTTGCACAGGAGCCCATAGAAATAACGTAACGCGGTTCGGGCATCTGGTCATAAACCTTGCGCAGCGCAGGGGCCATTTTATTTGTCAAAGTACCCGCAACAATCATCAAATCAGACTGCCGTGGCGACGCTCTCGGGGCGGTTCCAAATCGTTCAAGATCATAACGCGGCATTGCTGAGTGCATCATTTCCACCGCACAGCAGGCCAGTCCAAAGGTCATCCAATGCAAACTTCCAGTGCGTGCCCAGTTAATTAGTTCTTCGGTCGACGTGACCAGAAAGCCTTTGTCTTTAAGGACACTATTAAACTCATAGGTTGAAACGTCTTTGTCGACGCCGGCGGTATTGCTCCCCGTCATCACTCCCATTCCAAAGCTCCTTTTTTCCACTCATACGCAAAACCAACTGTCAGTACAGCCAAGAACATCATCATTGACCAAAACCCAAAGGCGCTCAGATCTTTGAAAGCAACGGCCCAAGGAAACAGAAACGCAATTTCAAGGTCAAAAATAATGAAGAGTATCGAGACAAGATAGAACCTCACATCAAATTTCATGCGTGCATCATCGAAGGCGTTGAACCCGCATTCGTAAGCAGACAGCTTTTCCGGATCTGGATTGCGCACGGCAAGCACGAATGCAGAAAGCATAAGTACGATACCTAAACCGACTGCAATTGCTAAGAAGATAAGAACTGGGAGATACTCCCGAAGCATCTCTTCCAAGGTTGGCTCCTTTCAAAGCGTGCTTTCGCACGAAATCGTGGCTTTGCGTATAGTTACTCTCCGAGTGGTCAACCGTCAACAAGCATGCGACAATTTGCTTTAGAGGCAGTCTGGCGGCACATGCAAAACTTAAAGTGCAAGCAGTATCAGCGTCGCGTCCGCCTCTACTTGATCCCCAGACACAACGAGAACTTCTTTAATAATGCAATCGTGCGGCGCGCGCAGAACGTGTTCCATTTTCATAGCTTCAAGCACCACCAATGCAGTATCTTTTTCAACCTTTTCACCAACCTTTACCGCCACGTTTGAAACAAGACCTGGCATTGGAGAAAGGATGATGTCCGCATTTGTGCCAAGACAGCCCACCCGATCAAGCGGATCGGGAACATCAAAGATCTGGCTACCTGTATCACAGACCCAAATCTTGTTGCCCAGCCGAAAGGCTTGGAGCAATGGATGTGGCCCAAACCACCAACCACCCAGCTTATAATCAAGGTCAAAGCGCTGGCCGTCAGTCGGCGCATCTGGCGAAGCAACCACAGCAGAAAAAGACCATAACGCTATGCGATTAGCGTAAAATTCTGCTTTAAAATCAATAATTTGTCCTTTCCAACCCAAATAAAAAGCCTTTTTCGAAGGAAACCAAAGGTGGAAACCTGCCAGACTGTCTGGAGCGATATTTTGAGTGAGCACCGCTAAAGCTGCAGACAAGATGGCCACTTGGCTTGGGGCATGATCAGAGGTTAAATTCTTCACATTGCGATCGATCCACGATGTATCAATCTGTCCACGAACAAAGTCATCGTGTTCCGCAATCTGGATCAAAAACTCCAGATTTGTTAACGATCCTGCCAATTTCGTTTTGCGCAAAACCTGTGAGAATTTAGCGAGAGCATCGCTTCGGTTTTCACCATGCACAATCAGTTTAGCAATCATTGGATCATAGAAGGGACTGATAGTATCCCCGCTTTGAACAGCGCAATCGGCACGGCAATCGGCAGGGAAGCTCACATGGCAAAGCGCACCCGTGACTGGTAAAAATCCATTAGCGGGATCTTCGGCATAAATTCTTGCCTCAAACGCATGACCGGAGATTTTCAATGCATCCTGAGCCAGCGGAAGCCCCTCTCCAGCAGCCACCCGTACCTGCCATTCGACCAAATCAACGCCTGTCACGGCTTCAGTGACGGGATGTTCAACCTGTAGTCGCGTATTCATTTCCATGAACCAAAACCGGTCAGGGCGTAGTCCCTCACTAGCGTCGACGATAAATTCTACCGTTCCCGCCCCCTTATAACCGATCGCCTTGGCGGCGCGAACGGCTGCCTTACCCATCTCAGTGCGCATTTCATCAGACATGCCTGGTGCTGGAGCCTCTTCAATAACTTTCTGATACCGCCGCTGCAGTGAACAGTCACGCTCAAACAGATGCACGGCAGTTTCACCGTCGCCAAAAATTTGAATTTCGATATGGCGCGGGGAAGCAATGAATTTTTCTAGCAAAACAGCATCATTTTCAAATGCGCCGTGTGCTTCAGATTTTGCGGATACAAGTGCCTGTGAGAACTCAGCTTCTGTATCGACGCGACGCATGCCTTTGCCGCCACCCCCCGCGACAGCTTTGATCAGCAGAGGAAAACCAATGCTAATGGCTTCGCGCAATAAGCCGTCGTTGCTTTGTTCACTCCCATGATACCCAGGAACGACTGGCACATTGGCCTGTTCCATCAAGACCTTTGCAGCATCTTTCAGGCCCATGGCGCGGATTGCCTTTGCTGAGGGGCCGATAAAGACAAGTCCCGCCGCCTCCAATGCTAGAGCAAAGGCTGGATTTTCGGATAGGAAACCGTATCCGGGATGCACAGCCTCTGCCCCGGTTGCTTTGGCCGCATCGATAATGCGTTCAATGTTCAAATAGCTTTTGCTCGGAACCGAGCCACCGATATAAACAGCTTGATCCGCAGAGGCTACGTGCAAAGCATCTTTGTCAGCATCCGAGTAAACCGCAACTGTTTGAATGCCCATTTGAGTCGCCGTTTTTGCAATTCGAATCGCAATTTCGCCACGGTTGGCTATGAGAATTTTCTTAAACATCTTGCACCTCATTTCTGCATGGACGTAAGCAGAGGCTGTTTGGAAATTACATTCTAAAGACACCAAATTGCGTGTCTTCTATCGGCGCGTTCAAGGCCGCACTAAGCGAAAGATGAAGCACTTCTCTGGTCTTGCGAGGATCAATAATTCCGTCGTCCCAAAGTCGGGCACTAGCATAAAGCGGATGTGACTGGCGTTCAAACATATCAATGGTCGGTTGTTTAAATTCTGCCTCTTCTTGCGGGCTCCAACTTCCTCCACTGCGCTCAATACTGTCCCGTTTTACACTGGCCAGAACACCCGCAGCTTGCGTACCGCCCATAACAGAGATCCGACTGCTGGACCAGCTCCACATAAAGCGCGGCTGAAATGCCCGACCCGCCATGCCATAATTGCCAGCACCGAAACTGCCCCCAACAATCATAGTGACTTTAGGAACAGCCGTCGTGGCCACTGCTGTAACCATCTTGGCACCATGGCGGGCAATGCCTTCGTTTTCGTATTTTTGACCAACCATAAATCCCGTAATATTTTGCAAAAACACGAGTGGAATTTTACGCTGGCTGCACAGTTCGACAAAATGCGCACCTTTTTGCGCCGACTCGCTGAACAAAACGCCATTGTTTGCCACAATGCCCACTGGACACCCCATAAGATGGGCAAACCCCGTTACAAGGGTTTCTCCAAAACGGGGTTTAAACTCGTCAAAACGCGATCCATCAAGAACCCGTGCAAGCACTTCGCGGATGTCGTAGGGTTTGCGCAGATCCGTCGGCACAATGCCCAATATCTCTTCTGCATCATAAAGCGGGCTTTCGACCGATTGAAATTTTACTGAAGTAGGCTTTTCACGGTTGAGATTTTGAACCGCACGCCGCGCAATGGCAAGGGCGTGATCATCATCTTGGGCCAGATAATCAGCCACACCAGAGAGTCGCGTATGCACATCACCACCACCAAGCGCCTCAGCACTAACAATTTCACCTGTTGCCGCCTTTACCAAAGGTGGTCCGGCCAGAAAAATTGTTGCCTGTTCTTTTACAATGATCGTCACATCTGACATTGCAGGAACATAAGCACCGCCAGCCGTGCAGGACCCCATAACCACAGCAATTTGGGCAATTCCTTTGGCAGACATACGCGCCTGATTGTAAAAAATGCGCCCAAAGTGGTCACGATCAGGGAAAACTTCGTCCTGATTTGGCAGGTTTGCTCCACCACTGTCGACAAGGTAGATACAAGGCAGATGACATTCTTCAGCAATTTCCTGAGCACGCAAATGCTTTTTGACGGTCATAGGATAGTAAGTGCCACCCTTTACCGTCGCATCATTGCAAACGATCATACAGTCGATCCCTTGGATACGCCCGACGCCAGCGATGGCCCCAGCACATGGTGCTGCATCTTCGTACATTTCATGCGCTGCAATTGCCCCAATTTCTAAAAATGGGCTGCCGCAATCAAGCAAGTTGGCAACGCGATCTCGCGGCAGCATCTTCCCTCTGGAAACGTGGCGCTCACGTGCACCTGCGCCGCCACCTTGTGCCGCTTTTAAAGCAGCAGCTGCCACCAAATCTAAGGCGTCAAGATGCGCCTGCCGATTTGTTGCAAATTCTTCGGACGAAGATCGTGCTTTTGAATTCAGCTTCACGGGGCAGTCTCCTCTTTAGGCTTGGGGTACAAAACCCACATTTAAGCTGCGGCTAAGGCGCAGTAATTGACCCCAATGTCCGATCACATATCTGTATGGAGCCACATTTTCAGGTGCACAGATCACTTCGATACGCTCCCATATCTCAGTTCCTGCCAAAGCGTAACAATCGGTTAACTGTGCAGCGCGCCCCCTCGCGCGTTCGTTTTCAAGATAGATTGCGCTATAATGCATAATAATATCCGTTTCCGTCAGAGACGATGCTTTTAATCCAAGGCGCAGAGAAACAATGCATAGAAAGATCAAGAAAATAACCAAGATAACCCATACTGACGAAATAAATACTACCCGCATCAGAAATATGTATTCAGCCAAGCAGAAATCTTTAAAATGAGATACTTCATCGCATCGCAGCCATAAGTTCGCGACCCGCAAGCATACGACGAATTTCCGAAGTACCTGCTCCAATTTCCATCAACTTTGCATCGCGGAAAATGCGTGCCACCGGGGCATCGGCCATAAATCCGGCTCCCCCCATGGCCTGGACGGCCTGATGGGCTACACTCATTGATTGCTCGGATGCATAAAGCACACAAGCCGCAGCGTCCTGACGCGTAACTTCGCCGCGATCGCAGGCTTTGGCCACTTCATAGACGTAGGCGCGAGAAGAATTCATCGCAGTGTACATATCAGCAATCTTACCCTGCATCAGTTGGAAATCACCAATGCTTTTGCCAAATTGCTTGCGTTCGACCATATAGGGCATTATCTCGTCCATGCAGGAAGCCATGATACCAGTGCCAATCCCCGAGAGTACAACGCGTTCGTAATCAAGGCCTGACATCAGGACTCGAACCCCTTTGCCCTCTTCGCCCAGAACATTCTCAAACGGAACTTGAACATCCTCAAAAATAAGTTCTGCCGTATTTGAGCCGCGCATCCCCAATTTGTCAAAATGGGGTGACGTTGAAAAACCAGCCATGTCTTTTTCGATTAAAAATGCCGTGATGCCTTTTGATCCAGCTTCAGGGTCGCTTTTGGCATAAACAATAATTGTATCCGCGTCAGGCCCGTTGGTGATCCAGTATTTATTTCCGTTCAGCCGATAGTAGCCATTCCGCTTTTCGGCTTTAAGCTGCATCGAAACAACATCAGACCCAGCGCTAGGTTCGGACATAGCGAGCGCCCCAACGTGCTCGCCAGATGACAGTTTTGGTAAATACTTCTTTTTTTGATCCGTCGTACCATTCAGGTTAATCTGATTAACACAAAGGTTGGAATGGGCACCATAAGACAGGCTGACCGATGCGCTTGCACGCGCCACTTCTTCCACAGCAACTGTATGCGCCAGATAAGACATCTCCGTGCCACCAAATTCGTTTGGAATTGTCAACCCTAAGAGACCAAGGTCGCCCATTTCACGCCATAAATAGGTTGGAAATTCATTGGTTTTATCAATTTCGCCAGCGAGCGGTTTGACCTTTTCCTGTGCCCAGCGATGCACACTATCGCGCAAATTGTTCACATCCTCCCCAAGATCAAATGTCATAGACGCCATAAACATTTTAGGCTCCAATTTTATTGAACATGCGTTCATTTATAAATTACATCAGTTCCAGACGTCAAGTGCATAACTTTTCAGGCCTTGAGGCTCTCACCGAAAAAAGGGGACCCGACAATATCCGCCTGATCGGAAATTTTCAAACCAATTCTGGTATACTTTGATACACGGCACCAACTTCCTCGCGGATGATGCGGGCAATCAAAGCGCAATCTTCAATCGAAAATGTAAGGGGAATGCGCATGTCCAGAAGACCTGCGAGTATGCGGTCACTTTTGGGCATAATACTGGACGTCGCGTATGTCCAGCTGTCGTACCGCGAGGTAAATCCAACTGGCTCCTCACTACCAAACCATTTTAATTCCACACCACGCTCAGCACATCGTGCCATCACATCACGTACGGCCTGTGGGCGCCAATCTAAAAGCAAGACCTGAATAGAAGACCCAACATACTTTTCCTCGGGCGGACGCAGGATCAATCGAAGGCCTGGCGTATCTTGCAAACCATTTTCCACGGTCCTATATCGAACGTTCCAAGCCTCACACTGCGCGTTCAAACGTCTGAGCTGCGGGCGAAGAATAGAGGCGCGCAGATGATCCATTCGGCCAGAAATATTCGGCGTTTCATAACGAATTTTCTTAAATTCACTTGTGTCTGGACCGGCAAGATGTCTGTCATAAAGCATGTAAGAGCCCGACAAAACAATGGCACGCGCCATAACTTGCGCATCATCGGTGATTAAAAAACCGCCTTCTCCAGAATTGATATGTTTATATGTCTGTGTCGAATAACACCCAACTGTACCGTAACGACCAGACCATATATCGCGCCACTTTGCCCCCATCGTATGTGCGCAGTCTTCGATCACCCTTACATTGTTCTGATCGCAAATCCGCATAAGAGCGTCCATGTCGCAGATATGTCCGCGCATATGACTCAGCATAAGGACATCTGACTGATCTACTTTTTTAGCCAGATCCTCAAGATCTATCACTAGATCTTCGGTCACACCGACAAACAAAGGCTCTGCACCAACCGCAGCAATAGAGCCCGGCACTGGTGCGAGCGTGAAAGTATTGGTCAATACTTTGTGCCCCGAGCCGACACCCAAGGCGCGTAACGCCGTCGCCAGCGCATATCCACCAGACGCGACAGCAAGGCAATACTTGGCTCCCAAGAGGGTGGCAAATTCTTGCTCTAGATGGGCAACATCGCCGGCTTCCCCATCAACAACATTATAACGGTGCAAGCGACCGCTGCGCATAACCTCGACGGCTGCATTAATGGCGTCATCTGGGATCGCTTCTTGCTGCGTAAAGCTGCCATCAAATCTCTCATTCATATTCCATACATGATGCAGAGATCTGCGCTGGTCAATGGCTCATGAGAATTTATGGGACAGGTGC
>JAQWKM010000061.1 GCA_029247845.1 Paracoccaceae bacterium
GGTGGGTTCTTTAAAGTGATCTTGGGCTCTTTACAACCGCCTCTCTAGTTGCCCTTCTCCCCCACTTGGCATATGAGAGCACAAGAGCAGAGAGGTGGATATGAGCGAGCCCGAAGTTAACGATGCATTGATTGAAGCACATGGTTTGAAACCAGATGAATATGCAAAAATACTTGATATAATCGGACGTGTGCCAAGCTTTACCGAACTTGGGATTTTCTCTGCTATGTGGAACGAGCATTGCTCGTATAAATCCTCCAAAAAATGGCTACGCACTCTCCCAACTTCCGGGCCACAAGTGATTTGCGGACCCGGAGAGAATGCCGGTGTCGTCGATATTGGCGATGGTCAGGCCGTTGTCTTCAAAATGGAAAGCCACAATCATCCCTCCTACATTGAGCCTTATCAGGGTGCAGCAACTGGAATGGGCGGGATATTACGCGATGTCTTTACTATGGGCGCGCGGCCTATAGCGGCGATGAACTCTCTCAGTTTTGGTGAACCAGAGCATCCTAAAACTCGCCAATTGGTGCATGGCGTTGTTGCTGGCATTGGTGGATATGGGAATTGTTTTGGTGTCCCTACTGTTGGTGGCGAAGTTCGCTTTGACAAAGCCTACAATGGTAATTGTCTGGTAAATGCTTTTGCGGCGGGCTTGGCAGATACAGATAAAATCTTCTATTCGGCAGCCTCGGGTGTGGGAATGCCCGTCGTTTATCTCGGGGCCAAAACAGGCCGCGACGGTGTTGGTGGCGCGACTATGGCTTCGGCCGAATTTGATGAGAACATTGAAGAAAAGCGTCCCACTGTTCAAGTCGGCGATCCTTTTACCGAAAAACGCCTTATGGAAGCCTGTCTTGAGTTGATGCAAACAGGTGCTGTCATTTCAATTCAAGATATGGGCGCTGCGGGGTTAACATGCTCCGCTGTTGAAATGGGTGATAAGGGTGAACTTGGAGTTCGCCTTGATCTGGAAAAAATTCCGACACGTGAATTGAATATGTCGGCCTATGAAATGATGCTCTCGGAGTCTCAAGAGCGCATGCTGATGGTACTGCGCCCGGAAAAAGAGGATGTCGCGCGCTTAGTATTTGAAAAATGGGACCTTGATTTTGCAATTGTAGGAGAAACGATTGAAGAAGACCGGTTTTTGGTGACGCAGTCAGGCGAGGTTAAAGCGGATTTACCGCTAAAAGCCCTATCAGGAGCCGCACCCGAGTATGATCGACCCTGGGTGGAAACTGAGCTGGCTGGCGAATTGGGCGAAGTCGTACAGATAGATCCGATAGATGGTCTGAAAGGCCTCATTTCAAGCCCCAACTACACCTGTAAAAATTGGGTTTATGAACAGTATGACAGTCAGGTGATGGCTGACACGGTGTGTCCTCCAGGCAGCGGTGCTGGAATAATTCGGGTACATGGAACGGACAAGATGCTTGCTTTCACAAGCGACGTCACCCCAAGATATGTGGCCGCCAACCCTTATGAGGGCGGAAAACAGGCGGTCGCCGAAGCCTACCGAAATCTTACATCCGTTGGCGCAGTGCCTCTAGCCAGTACCGACAACCTAAATTTCGGAAATCCCGAGAAACCTGAAATTATGGGCCAGTTTGTTGGGGCTATTAAGGGAATAGGAGACGCAGTTAAAAAGCTTGATATGCCAATCGTTTCTGGCAATGTTAGCCTTTATAACGAGACCGACGGAAACGCTATTTTGCCAACCCCCACAATTGGAGCTGTTGGTCTGATCAAAAACCCAGACCAATTAATCACCAAACACGCACGAGACGGCCATGTCGCTATTTTAATCGGCAAGACAGAGGGCCATCTTGGACGCTCGGCCCTTTTGCAGACTGTCTTTAACAGGGACGAGGGTGATGCACCCAGTGTAGATCTGGACATTGAAAAAAGAACTGGTGATTTCATTCGCCAAAACTGTACCTTAATCAAAGCGTGCCGTGACTTGTCCGATGGCGGACTAGCTCTCGTAGCGTTTGAGATGGCACATGAAGGAGGCGTTGGTATTCAGCTTACTTCGGATGATACAGAGTTTTTGTTTGGGGAAGATCAGGCAAGATATCTGGTTGCGTGTAATTTTGATCAGGCCGAAGCTCTTATGGTGGCGGCTTTTGAGGCGGGCATTACAATCTCTAGTGTTGGTCGCTTTACGGGTAATGATGTCAAGTTTGGCAAAAGTCAGGCCCCTTTGACAGAGCTGTCGCATATATTCACCAGCCAGTTTGGCAAAACCTTTAATTAAATCATGCTGCAATGTTGTTCTCTGACAATAGTTTACCCTCCCTCTCTCGATTAAGAGGTCAAAGATGACAAACCGCCTATGTAGCAAGTTTCTGGGGTATTGGATATTAGACCGTCATATTGATGACTTTTTGCTGGGGCAAACAGGACGATTCACAGGCCAAGCCACGCTTGTTGCCAGCGATACGGACTGGCTCTACTCTGAAAGTGGCATACTTACGCTCCAAAACCAGACACCGCTTAAGTCTGAACGACGGTATCTTTGGTCCCCAACTTCGAACGGCTTTGATATTCATTTTGAGGATGGTCAATTTTTTCATAGTTTTGACCTTCCAGAAACCTCAGGCATGAATAGCAGCGCCACGGCACATCACTGGTGTGATCCAGATGACTATAACGTTCAGTATAATCTTCACAATTTCCCAGATTGGTCATCGATCTGGCAGGTGAAAGGCCCAAGAAAGTCCTACAAGTTGGAGTCGAAATACCAACGCCTTTGCGAAGACAAGTAAATTGAAGGGTCGATTTAAGATAATTTGGTTATCGTCCACGGCTTTTCCATCTATAAAAAACTATTTTTCTTTTAACCTTAGCTCGTAGTTCGCTTAGCACAATTCATCTTGCACTAGACAATAGAGTTCATGCATATGCTGACTCAGCTAAAATATACAAAGGACGACCCTATGAGCTTTATACCAAACCAAGCAGTACTGAGCGACGTGATTGCGCCGCGCGAAGGAAACACATTACGGATCAAACAATTTGTCTTGGTCACTTTTGGCATCATTTTTCTTGCAATTTCTGCAAAAATCCAAGTGCCGATGTGGCCAGTCCCAATTACTATGGGAACTTTTGCAGTACTGAGTGTCGGAGCAGTTTATGGCATGCGCCTAGGACTGGTAACGATCCTTGGTTATATGATCGTCGGGGCGATTGGTTTTGATGTGTTTGCCAGCTCATCCGCTGACAAATTTGGCCTTACCTATATGATGGGTGGAACAGGTGGCTATCTGGTCGGCTACGTTCTGGCAATTTTAGCCCTTGGAACATTAGCACAATCTGGCTGGGACCGCTCAATGCCTAAAATGGCAATTGCCATGGTCGTTGGAAACGTTTTAATATACGTTCCTGGATTGATCTGGCTGGGCATGCTTTACGGATGGGACAAACCTATTTTGCAATGGGGCCTAACACCATTTCTAATAGGCGATGCAGCCAAACTTGCACTGGCAGTTTTAATCTTTCCGAAGGCTTGGAAGATAATTAATACAGCAATCCGCTGAGAGGTTTCCAAAAAATCGTAAAATAATCTTTTTATTGAACGTGCCTGCCCTCATCGGTTGGCACATTTTTTATTATTGAAGCTAATAAAATGCTAGGCCGTTATAGCCTTTGTACGAATAGATTGCCAAACAGCAATCAAAAGACCCACCAATGTTAAGATGAACATAATAAATACAAGAGCAAACGCATTCGGATAAACGTTCAAGATAATACCAGTGACACTTGTCATAATTGCGCCAACCACCACGATCACGGCTCCAGATAAGCCTGAAGCACTTGCAGAAAAATCTCGTTTCACAGACATGATAGCCGCATTTGCGCTCGGGGATGTCAAACCGTTTCCGACACCCACGCAAACCGTTCCCGCCAAGAGACTGACTGGCGAAACAAAACCAAACCAGAAAACAAGAAGGCAGGCGAAAAGACCAAAACATGCCACAAAGCGTCCAGATAGAACCATTTTATCAAGGCTATACTGTACCGAAAACCTACTGGACAAAAAACTTCCAAAAAGAAATCCGCACGTAATGGACCCAATGCACATACCGATTTCGCCTTGTGTCATATAAAACTGTTTAGCAGCAATCAGCGGCACACCGGTTACAAAGGTGAAAAATGCACCAATGCCAAAAGACATTATGAGTGTGTATGCCCAAAAATCTGACATCGAAATGAGCTCTAAATATGACCTAAGAAATGCTCTAGGCGTGCGAGAGTATTTTGCACCCGTTTCGGGTAAGTACGTCCAAACAAGCAGCCAAAGCCCAGCTCCAACAGCACTATAAAGCCAAAAATTTGCGCGCCATCCTGCAATTTCTGCAATTGTACCACCAATCGAAGGGCCGATAATGGGCGCAAGGCTCATCGCCATTGCCAAATATCCAAGTATGCTCGCAGCTTGCTTGGGCGGGACAATATCGCTTACGATTGCACGCGACAGTGTAGAGCCTGTTGCAATAGCACCCTGAAGCACACGAAATATTAAGAAAGCCAAAAAACTATCTGCGAATGCCGCACCACAAGATGCTACACAAAATAAAGCCAAGCTAACCAAAAGAACGGGCCTGCGCCCAAATCTGTCAGCAACAGGTCCAATCACAATTTGAATAAAAGCCGTAAATATCAGATATACGGACAATGCTATTGCCATCAGGTCATACCCAACACCAAATTCATCTGCCATAACGCCAAGTGAGGCCAAGAACATGTTCAAAGACAGTAAATGCACCGCCGACATTAGGATAAGTGTGAAAAATAAAGTTTTACTGGGCGTTTGAGACAAAATGCAAGACCTATTTATTTTGAAATTTTCGCATCAAACCCTCTTGTGCAACACTGGCAACCAGCCGTCCATATCTATCGTAAACAGATCCGCGATTAAAGCCCCTAGCGCCCCCAGAAAAAGGGCTGTCCATACTGTAAAGGCACCAATTCTCAAATAAAACAGGGGCATGAAACCACATTGCATGATCCAGGCTTGCCGTCATAATCCCTCCCTTGAACCAAGTGAGCCCATGCGGCCGAAGCGCTGAGCCGAGAAGGTTAAGATCGGAGGCATAGGCCAACAAACATTGCTGCATTGCCGGGCTCGTATCTTTGGCGGCGGACATTCTAAACCACATGTGATTAACGTCACCAGTGGGTTCGGGAGCAAAGAAATCGCGCGGAGCAACCTCACGAACTTCGATTGGGCGCAATCTAGTAAATTCTTGGCGATGTGTTTCGCTAAGCTGATCGGCGACCGCTGCGCGTAGCTCGGCCCTCTCTGCAAGGCCCTCAGGCCCGGCCACCTCAGGCATAACATGCTGATGTTCCCATCCATCCTCGGTGATATGAAATGAGGCTGACATAGTTAATATCTGTTTGCCATTTTGCATCGCCACAACTCGCCTTGTGGTAAAGCTACCGCCATCACGAGTGCGATCGACCTGATAAACTACTGGAATTTTCGGGTCTCCAGGTCGCACGAAATAGGCATGCAATGAATGACAAATCCGATCCTGCACTGTTTTATATCCAGCGGCCAGCGCCTGAGCGATGACATGGCCGCCAAATATACGAGTACTGGTCTCTCCCCCCGTGCCCACGCCTCGGAAAAGATTTAACTCAAGACTTTCCAAATCCAGAAGTTCAAGCAACTCTTGGCTGGCTGCTTTCATGATCAATCCTTTATTTTGCGGGCTTGCGCAAAGCTAATAAAATCGTCGAAACTATGCGGGTTTGCCATGGAATCCCGGTTTACCACTGTCTTAGGATCCCCTCCAAGCAATAGCTTTTTAATAGGAACTTCAAGCTTTTTGCCCGAAAGAGTGCGGGGAATTTCTAAGACTTCTATAATTTCATTAGGTAGAAAGCGCGGTGATAAGGTCATTTTTATGACTTCGTTTATTTTTTCTTCTAAAGCCTCGTCTAATTCAACGCC
>JAQWKM010000050.1 GCA_029247845.1 Paracoccaceae bacterium
ATATAACTATGGAGATATCATGAACAAGATTTTAATCGCTTTATTTGCTCCTCTTCTATTCCTCTGCGCGCCGTCTTTCGCAGATTTCCCAGAAAAAAATGTCGTTTATCAGATTACTTTTTCACCGGGTGGAGGTTCAGACGTTAGGGCACGTCATCAGCAGCCCCATCTTGAAAATGAGCTTGGTAAGAAGGTTGTTATCCAATACAAACCGGGTGCAGGTGGGTCTATTGGATGGGCCAATTTAGTCAAGCAGAAAGCTGACGGATATTTTATGTCAGGGATCAATATTCCTCATATTATTTTACAACCATTAGCTCGCGAACCTGGTTACCAGACGGAAGAAATTATACCAGTTGTCCTATTCCAACAGATACCTTTTGGTCTCACGGTTCTCCAAGACTCGCCATTTAAAACACTGGAAGATCTTATTAGCTTTGCTAAGAACAATCCTGGTGGCCTTACGATTGGTGGTTCGGGAACCTGGGATGCGACACATATAGCCAACCTGCAGTTTGATATGATGGCAGACATTGAGACCACCTATGTTCCGCACAAAGGAGGCAAACCAAAGCAGACATCATTACTAGGCGGGCACACAATGGCAAGCTGGTTTGGTCCTAACGAAAAAATGCCTCACGGTGATAAAGTAAGGACACTTGCGTATGCTACTGAGAACCCAATTCAGGTTAGTCCGGACGTACCTACGTTTAAATCATATGGATATCCTTTATACTCCTCAGTTTATCACGGAGTCGGCGTCCCAAAAGGGACCCCGGAGAAACACATCAAGGTACTTGAAAAAGCATTCCTAAAAATTGCCGGTCTTGATGAGACGAAGAAGGTTAAGTTAAAAGTTGGGATTATGCCTATCGCGCTCGACTCGGAATCAGCTCAAAAACTAATTGCTGAAAAAAAAGTTGCTTGGGAACCAATAGTTAAGAAATTCTCAAAATAGAAACATGTCAGTAATTTAAAATGAAACATTTTTAAGTGACTGAAGGGATAATCAACGGCCTGTTCCATGCCCTCGAGGCATGGAATTTGTTGTTGATTGTTTTTGGTACTCTTTTGGGTATTATATTTGGATCTATGCCCGGTCTTACAGCGACTATGGGCCTAGCTCTGTTAGTTCCGTTCACCTTTGGAATGGAGCCCGCGGCTGGTTTGATCATGCTCGCTGGCATCTATGTTGGGGCAATGTACGCTGATGCCATACCCGCAATATTAATAAACACACCTGGCACTCCAGCAGCGATTGCGACCACATTCGATGGGTTCCCTTTAGCCCAAAAAGGAAAAGCTCAGGAAGCTTTGGTGACTGCAGCATTTGCTTCATTTATTGGCAGTATTGTGGCGAATATAGTCCTTGCGACCTTAGCAGAACCACTTGCCGAACTGTCACTGAAATTTGGTCCACCAGAGTATTTTTGGCTCGGAGTTTTTGGTCTTACTATAATTTCTGTTCTCTCCAGTGGGAGCCTGCTCAAAGGTTATTTGACAGGTCTTCTCGGTCTAATCCTCTCTGCCGTTGGCATGGCTTCACTCTCTGGAGATGTTCGACTTACTTTCGGATTCCCAGAATTACAAAGTGGGATCTCTTTGGCCGGTGCCTTGATTGGATTCTTCTGTTTGCCTGAAATTCTGTCTACCATAATCGGTAAAGGGCAAGAAACTTATACTGGAGAAAAAATCCGTCCAAGCATAAAAATTCTTTTTGACACTATCTTTGTTCTTATAAAGATGCCCTTTTTATTGCTCCGATCAGCTCTGATAGGACTAGTGGTAGGAATTGCCCCGGGTGCTGGCGGCAATATAGCCAGCATGGTCTCTTATAGTGAAGCCACACGCTGGGATAAAAATCCTGAGGAGTTTGGCAAAGGTACAATAAGGGGGGTGGCCGCATCGGAGGCCGCTAACAGTGCGATGGCACCTGGATCATTAATCCCACTCTTAACACTTGGAATACCTGGATCACCGCCAGCCGCCATAATTCTAGGTGCGCTTATGCTGCATGGAATGCAGCCCGGGGTCGAACTTTTTTCAACCCATGGAGGGATCACATACACATTTATGATGGGACTATTTGTTGCGGCTTTTGCGATATTAATCTTTGGATCTCTTGGATCTTTTCTGTTTAGTCGTTTGATAACTATTCCCGCAAAATCTCTGGCTCCTGTCATCCTTTTAATGACAGTTCTAGGTTCGTACGCAATACGAAATAATCTTCTTGATGTCTGGGTTATGCTTATTTTTGGGGGGATTGGATTCTTTCTGAACAAGCTTTCTTATCATCCTGCCCCGCTTGTGCTCGGTTTTATCTTAGGACCCTATATCGAAGAAGGGCTTGTGCAGTCGACAATGATTGGAGGGGCGAAGGGTGGTGTCGTACTCTATATGATAAGTAGCCCCATCAGCATAGCCCTTATAGGGCTTTGCGTAATTACTGCATTGTGGCCTATAGTTTTCAGAAATCGAACTTCGAAAAATCAAACAACGGAAGATCAAAAAACATATGATGGAAATATAAACGCTGACGTTGTAATGGGAATTATTACTCTTTGCATAACGGCGATCGTCGCCTGGTCAATACGTGATTTAAGTTTTTACGGAGTTCTTTTTGTTAATTTTTGTGTTGTTTGTACGGCTATTCTTGGTATGATAATCACCCTTAAAGGCATGTTTTCACCAAAAAGAATAAAAATCTTTGATCATGCTTTGGAACAAAAGAGGGTTATTTCAGGTTTTTTAATTATAACTGGATTTATTTTATTTATTCAGTTTTTAGGATTTTTCATAAGCAGTCTAATTTTTATAACTATCATGCACTCGTATCTGAATAAGGACAAGATGAATGCAAGAAATGCTTTATTGTCTGTTTGCCAGTCCACTCTGATTACTACTTTAGCTTATTATTTATTTTCTAAGCTGCTTTTGGTTCCATTACCTACCGGAATACTATTTAACTCATAAAGTAGAAAACGAATGAAAAAATATGAAACGATTTTAAAAATAGATCGACGTTGAAAACATTAAGCGCTGAAGGTAATGCGTCTGCACGATAAATATAGAAAGTAAGAGTTCTTGCGAACTTTAAGAAATGCTCAATTGTCTAACCCACTGTCTCTGCACTACTGATCTTTGGTTCTTGATGAGTACAGCATTCGAGTAGGGGGTGCGGGCACTGATTCCTTAGCCTATTAATAACCAGATTACTCCTTATTGTGATGAATTAGGTTATAATGTATTCAATGAAATTATGATTTAAGAAGTGATGCAGCGAAGGAAAAAAGAATGGAACACCTCTGTTACGGCCTGTAACGCTATTATACAGACTGATAATGTGGTTAACCCCTCTAAACTACGTTTAAATATTTGATTTAGTGTTTTTCCTCCTATAACATTTCTAATAATCCAAGCTTTGTGTAATTCGTAAACGAGTTATGCGTTTGCCGAACTAATTAGTTTTTGGGTGAAGTTAAAGAAGCTCGAAACATAGCTAGATTAGGCCAACGATTTAAGTTTAGAAAATACGGTTTTTTGTTAATTCATTTGGCTTGTCTATGGACATGGATCTGCTTTGAGGCGGATCGTTCAATCTTCTTCGAATGGATCCCATTCATCATCAACTTCTGGCAGCGCGTCTAATTGTGCCTGCGCTGCCATCGCCTCAAGTGTCTTCACATCGGAAATTGTTGCTTTTGGGAATGCTGAGAAAACTGCTCGAACCAATGGATTCGTGGCAGCCACTTCTTTAAGGGCGGCATCCTTTGCCTGTCGCTCGGCATCAATTGTTGGCTTACCACCTGTGCTGACAAGACTAATAGCCCATCTGACTCCAGTCCAGGCTTGCAGTCTGCTGCCAAGTCTCTGGGCAAGGTCCCCTGGCGCAGTCTCAGTTGGCTCAAATTCGATACGACCTGGGCGGTATTCAGATAGTTGAATGCAGGTTTCAACATCTACCAGTAGTCTTATATCCCTGTGATCCCGAATAATGTTCACGACATGCTCAAATGTTGGAAAAAGGAGAAGGGCTTGCTCGTCCGCAAGGGCCAGCGCAGTACTTGCGCCAGACGCATTAGGACTGGAGAGTGGTGCTGTACGTGTGCCTTGCATGGAGGGCGTCACCTGATTTTGGTTAACCATCTGACCAGCCGACCTACTACCGCTTGGCTTAGAGGGTGGTGGAAGATCTTGTAATTTCTTGACTAATTCTTCGGGCGTTGGAAGGTCTGCGACATGGGTTAGTCTAATAATGGCCATATCTGCAGCCATCATGGAATTGGGTGCGCTTGCCACTTCTTCTAGAGCTTTCAAAAGCATTTGCCAAGCCCGTGTCAAAGCCCGCATGGGCAGTGCTTGTGCAAACCCTTGCCCCCGAATGCGATCATCAGGCGAAATGGTTGGATCGTCGGCGGCATTTGGCGTAATTTTAACAACTGAAACCCAATGCGTAATTTCGGTGAGATCGCGCAAAACCGCCAGAGGGTCAGCACCGTCGGAATATTGAGCGCCAAGCTCGCCCAGAGCAGAACTTGCATCGCCTCGCATGATCATATCGAACAAATCCATGACCCGCCCGCGGTCAGCCAGTCCCAGCATCGCCCTGACTTGATCCGCAGTTGTCTCACCTGCGCCGTGACTGATGGCTTGATCTAGCAAAGATGTCGCATCGCGCGCAGATCCTTCTGCTGCGCGCGTGATCAAAGCTAGGGCTTCTTCGGCTATGTTGGCATGTTCTTCTGATGCAATCTTTTGCAGGAGCGCAATCATCACTTCGGGCTCGATCCGGCGTAGGTCAAACCGCTGGCAGCGCGACAAGACCGTTACGGGAACTTTGCGAATTTCGGTCGTCGCAAAAATAAATTTTACATGTTGGGGGGGTTCTTCGAGCGTTTTCAACAGCGCATTAAAGGCATTTGTCGACAACATATGTACTTCGTCGATAATGTATATCTTATAGCGGGCTGCTGCGGCACGA
>JAQWKM010000051.1 GCA_029247845.1 Paracoccaceae bacterium
CCTAAGCCTTGACGAAATTAATCATGGATTTGACCTTATGCACGAGGGAAAATCTATTCGTGCCGTCGTGGAGTTTTAATTCATGTCAAAGTTGATACCCGAAGTTTATAGTTATTTTGATGTTACAACTAACGCGGCTTGTTACATTCTGAAGGATCCTGCTTCCAATGCATGCGCTGTAATTGATTCCATTTTGGATTTTGATATCGCCTCTGGAAGTACTCAAACCACGCATGCTGATATGCTCATACACGAGATAACATCAAACGGCTGGAAGCTTGAGTGGGTTATAGAAACCCATGTGCACGCCGACCATTTATCGGCAGCACCCTATTTGGCGCAGCAATTAGGTGGAAAAATTGCAATTGGCTCTAACATAAACGCAGTACAGGAAGTATTTGGAAAAATATTTAATGCCGGTACTGAGTTTCAGATGGACGGCAGCCAATTTGATCGCCTTTTTCAAGATGGCGACTCTTTCGAAGTTGGCCAAATGAAAATTCTAGTAATGCACACGCCTGGTCACACACCCGCCTGTGTCACTTACGTCGTTGGGAATGCAGCCTTTATCGGCGATACTCTATTTATGCCAGATTTTGGTACTGCGCGGGCAGATTTCCCAGGGGGGTCGGCAACGGATCTGTATAAATCAATTCAGCGCATTTTGTCATTGCCTGATGATACAAAATTGTTCTTGTGTCACGATTACAAAGCACCGGGTCGGGATGATTTTTGCTGGGAAACAACTGTTGCTGAAGAAAAAGAGAATAACATCCATGTTGGTGGCGGAAAATCAGAGGAAGAATTTGTCTCCTTTAGAACTGCTCGAGACGCACAATTGAATATGCCAAGGCTGATTATCCCTTCCATACAGGTAAATATGCGGGCGGGTAAGCTTCCCCCAGCGGAGGATAATGGCACTGTTTATCTTAAAGTTCCCATAAATGCACTTTAAACCTCAGTTGGGACGCCTAAAACTTGTGCGATTGGCTCTATTTATTACGATAGATCCCCGCCCTCTCTTCGCAATCTAACTGTAATATATTCCTCTTAGGAAATTGATCGGTATCCTCCCTAGTAGTTGAAACCAAGGTCTGTTTTACATTTGATCAATTAATTGACGTTTGTCTTGTCTTTAGACGTAGCTTTTCAAGCTATTGATCTTAAAATTAACAGTTTATTGACATTTTAAGGATGAATACAGATTATTATCCTAAGTTAAGCCTATTGTGGCAACGCTGATACCGAAGAGATAAAGGACAGGACGTCCTACTGCTGTCGTAGTCTCTAACTCTTTTGGTAAAGCCAAATCGATTGCTGAATGTGTCAATGCTGATGGCATATTTCCGTTTTAGTCAAAGGGTCAGATCCATGAGCTATGCACAGTTCCAAAGCCGAGCTTTAGAAATTCTTGAACCGGGTCAAAAAGGAGATTTTGCCAGCAAGATCTGCGATGGAATAATTGCTATCCTTGTGGTTGTGAATATTCTGGCTGTCACATTAGAGTCTGTTAGCGATTTTTCAGAAAGATACGCCGGCCAGTTTTTTGTCTTTGAATTCTTAAGCGTTGCGATCTTCTCTATTGAATATTTACTTCGACTCTGGAGCAGTGCGGCAAAGCAGACTGATAGTGAAAGAATATTTGGAAGCTACCGTCTGGGCTATATGCTTAGTTTTAGTGGCCTCATAGATCTGGTGTCGATCCTGCCATTTTATCTACAGGCGCTTTTTCCCGGATTAGATTTACGCGTTCTTAGGACCTTACGACTTTTACGGATATTCAAACTTTCAAATTACAATACAGCGATAGAAGACCTTTTTAGTGCAGTATATGAAGAGCGTAAATCGTTTATAGCAGCTCTTTATCTATTTGTTATTGCGTTTGTTTTGACATCTTCGTTGATCTATTATGCGGAAAATGAAGTCCAACCTGATAAGTTTGCATCAATTCCTGATGCTATGTATTGGTCATTGATTACTTTGACGACTGTTGGGTATGGTGATGTTTCTCCACTTACTTGGGTTGGAAAAGTCATCTCGGTCGCGACAGCGTTAATGGGTGTTTCGGTTGTGGCTTTGTTGACTGGTATTTTAGCAAATGCCTTTAGTAACCAGATTGCAAGGCGGCGATTAATTTTTGAAGACCAGATTCGTGCGGCTCTTGAAGATGGGGTCGTTGACGCCTTTGAGACAAGGTCCTTAGAGCAGCTTAGGAAAGAGTTTGGCTTATCAAAACAGCAAGCAGATGCACTCTTGAGGCATGTCCAGCGTGAAAAAAAGTCGAGTTAATTGATTTAAACATTACATGCAGTGGTGTTGGTCAAAATTTGAGGGTGTGTGTTCAATGCAACCCATTTTGACTAACTGGTTATTCTAAAAGGCTTGAATTAAAAAAGAATTCAACTTTGTCGAAAAAATATGTCATATAGACGTAAATAATAAAAGGTTGGATATAGTTTGCTTATTAAAATGCATGGAACACGCGGATCAATTCCTCAGCCTAAAGGTACGACTAAGTATGGGGGAAATACATCTTGTTATGAGGTAGTTACAGGCGATTTTCAAATTATTTTTGATACTGGTACGGGATTCCAAGACGTTGTTCTTGATCGCGAAAAGACCACTGTTATCCTATACAGCCACTTCCACCATGATCATATTCAGGGTCTGCCGTTCAATCTTGGCGTCTTCTCACATCTCGAAGACATAATTTTGTCCAGTGCCTTGGTAAATCGCCAGGTTCTGAAAAATATGATCCAAACCTATTTTTCAGGTGGCTACTTCCCAGTTGATATTGTAACGATTCTTAAACAATTAAAGTTTATGAATTGTTCTAGCGTACAGCGAAAACTTGCACCAGATTGTAAGCTTGAAATGATAGAGCTGAATCACCCAGGTGGCAGTATGGGGTACTCTATTGAGAGTGGTCAAGGTAAGTTCTCATACCTTTTGGACAATGAATATGCCGATGACCAACTAGACTCTTTGTTAGAATTTGTTGGTGGTTCAAAGCTGGTGATATGGGATGGAATGTTTACAAACAGCGAGCTTGAGTATCGTGCTGGTTGGGGCCATTCCTCTGTCGAGCAGGCCTGCGATTTTGCTGAATTGGCCAATATTGAAAAACTGATTATTAGCCACCACAGTCCGAGCCGCACGGATGAGGAATTAGACGAAATTGCAAAAACCTTCACTTCTTCAAAAGTGTCCTTTGCTATACAGTCGAATGAGGTGAAATTCTAAAATGAAAAGAATGCAGCTGGAACCGCAGAAGTTCATTTTCCGAAAGGGTGATGCTGCAAACGGTGTTTATCTTGTTATAAGTGGTTCCGTGGGAATTTTTTTGCCCAGCAATGCAACAAAAGAACCCAACTTTTTGGTTCGTGAAAATGAGCTATTTGGAGAAATGGGTGTTGTTAGTGATCAATCAAGAATGGCTAATGCAATGACTACAACGGACTGTGACCTCCTGTTTGTGTCACGTGATGAGTTTGATAAAATGGTAGACGAATCACATATCGTGGTGCGTGGAATTCTTCGCATTTTGTCTGAACGGCTCAGAATGGCGCAGACAGCAAAGAAATAGTAAGCTTTTATTAGATTTCTGAAGTTTATTACGCCAGTTTCGATGCACGCGAAGCAAATTAGCCTAGAAAAGTCATCAAAATTTACGTTTAATCAGATTCTTCTTTGTTTCGTAAAGTGCGTTAGCTAATCTGAGGTCTCTTAAACAAAAAGATTAAAGGTGATGCGTGCTGATTGGATATTCAAGAATTGGGAAAGTTCAGCCTCTATCTGATGCGGAGCTTGAGCGTAAGTCGCTGATGGCTTTTGGCTGCTTAGCGGATAATATATACTTTGAACAAAATGCGGTTAGCGATTCCCGGCCGCAATTAAACCTCGCTATTAACGCTTTGAGAAACGGTGACAAGCTTGTCGTTGAGAAATTATCTTCACTTGGATACAATGTGAGTAGTTTGGGCAATATCCTTATGAAGATTGAGGAAAAGTCATCCTATTTGGTAATTTTAGATATTTCAGGTCAGTCAATGGACTCATCAACAAAGATGGGACTTCGCATGTTTAAGTCCCTTCAGGCTGTAGCGGATCTTTTTATTCAGCAAGACCGAGAGAAGAAAATGGAAAACCTTGCTAAAAGTAGAAAAAAAATGGGCCCTTGATAGAGCAAAAAAATAATGGAAAAATTTGGCACGACAAATTGGACTGATATTGTAAATTGCCAACTAAAAAATCTAGACTGCATCGACGAATGCAAAATTCAGGGCGTTTCTAAATTCTAGGGCCTTGCGAAGGCTTGCCCTAGAATAAACCTGCGTCCTTGGCGATTAGAGCGGCTTGAGTTCGGTTTCCAGCGCCAATCTTTCTATAAAGTGTTTTCACATGAAGCTTAATAGTAGGCTCTTGAAGATCTAAATCGCGCGCAATCTCTTTGTTTGACTTCCCTTTAGATAGTCCTTCTAAAACCTGCATCTCTCTCCGTGATAGCTTTTCGGCCAAAGGATTAGGAGCGTCTGCTTCGTCTTCGGTAGTCATAAAGTCTATTGGAGCGTATTGCTCGCCCATCGCCATAAAGCGCACCGCGTTTATTAAAGATTTTGCTGACAGAGTCTTTGGTACAAAGCCTGCTGCTCCATAAGAAAGCGCCTCTTCTGCAATAGATCTTGTAGCAACTCCAGACATCAAAGCAACCCTTTGACCGCCATTATGGGCCAGAGCCTTTTTTAGCCCGTTCAGTCCGGACATGCCTGGCATGTTATAATCTAAAATAATTAAATCGAATGGACCGTTTGCGTCTAAGGCGCCGAGAGCTCCATCAAGATTAGCAGCGGTCATAGTGTCCATGCCACCTTCGTCTTCAAGGAACATCGTTAGTGTATCTCTGAGAAGACCATGATCGTCTGCTATTAGAATTTTCATATATTTGCTTTCACCGCTTAAATAATTGAATTCCCCTAAAGTAGTTAGTGTGACAAATAGGAGCTAAAAACAACCAAAAAAGCACTTTTTCAGTTTTTAAAAAATCAATAATCATACTAAGAAGTCAACTACAGGCCTATAAGGGCTAATTACAAATCATGTAATTTATAAAATATATGACTTGGTATTATTTTTAATCCTATAGAAAGACTGCTTTTAAGAAATCAAGGCGAAAACTAGAAAAATTATGATATATCTGTAAATATGAAAAAATAAATATTAAAACCCGTTACTTAGAAAAAATTCCAATAATAAGCCAATAAAAATTCAATCTGTATAATGAATTCATATATGGTGATAAATTTTCCAACCTTATGTTTATTTCATAAAAAAACCGCGCCAAGCATAGAAAAAGAAAAATATATACCAAAGTATATATAAAAAAACTTTGCACAATATATGGCAAGATAGAATTATAGTACGATTGTATTATTGATTTGCAATTAATGGCATGTGAAATTTAAGCAGTATATTTTGAACTGGCCTATTTTTTACTAATATATTTCCATTTATAATTTCTCGATATTGTAAGTGCTAGTTGTTTAATTTCACCTAATTATCACTTGGCCTTTGGCTGGTAAAATATCGTGGAATTTTGCCTAGGCCCCTTTACTGTTGCGGTAGGTTTTACAAAATCACCAATCATAGGGCCTCCTACTAAAATAAAATTTTTACAATGGGCAGATTTAAAATCCTGATGGCTTAAGCGATTGATGGCAATATGGGGATTGAATTCTTTTAGAAGGAGGAGTTAAATTTGATATTTATGGATATGAGCATGCCAGTGATGTATGGCCGTGACTTGTTTTAGTTCATTAGAAAATGCAAAAGACCTTACTCGACTGAGCCAATCATTGTTGTCACCGCCCACTTTCTTGCAGAGGAAGTGGATACTTTTTTAAAGGTTGCGATGACGGATGCTGTGCCAAATCCAATTGACTAATCTAAACTAATGGAAAAATGCTTCCAAACATGTCACAAAGGTATCTGATTTCGACGAATCAAAAAGTAATCTGATGTACTTAGAAAACCAAACACATATTTTAGATGTCGATCGAATCTCCGAAATGCGCGAGAGCCTTGGTGCAGTGGCGCTGGCGAGTTTATTTGGGAGGTTTTTGAAAGAAGGTGATGGTTTGCTTGAACATTTGTTAAACCCTGAAATTAGGCGAGAACCATTAATAGACGTGATAGCCGTGGTGCATAAAGTTGCAAGCTCGGCCGCTGTTTTGGGCACGGTTGAAATGCATGCACATTTACAACTTATGGAAAACGTAGGTAAATCTGAGCCAAGCGAAAATTTATGGAAAGCAGCTCACGAATTGGAACCTATTTGGCTGCGTACAAAATCAAGTATAAATGAAAGTGGCCTTGTAATCTCTTGACGTGAAAACTCACTCGCGTAGGATTACCTCCTAATCGGGCATTTATTAATAGCCCCTCTACAAACGCAAATCAAATTTATTAAGGAGCATTTATGACTATCCTAAATGCCCAAGACCCCGTCATAGGCTACCGCCTGCCTGAGCAGATCATGAACTTGTCGCGTATGGGCTCGTTCCATCAAAACCGCTTGTCCTTTATGCGTACTTTGCTTCGTCGTGTTCATGATCAAAAATGGGACTTTGAAACAGTGCGGTTTGAGATCGATGTCAAGGGCGTAGGCGTAGCCGTTTACTCTGCAAAAGGGCCGCGAAACACCTACTCTTTAGTGGCGTTTGCAAATGACCTACTACCCGAAAAACGCTCTGACCGGGTTATCGCAACTGAATGGGATGCGACCTTTACGCTATTTGATGGTGAACCTTCGGATTTAGACATCGAACGATTACGCAATAACGTTCCATTGCAGGAATCTGGTCGCGTTACAGAAAGTGAGCTATCTCTATCCCGTGCCAACCGGTCTGTAAGACTCTGGGATCATGTGGTGAGTTCTTTATCTGAAGGAGTGCAGCCAGACACCACACTTGTAAAAAATGTCGGGTACCTCATGCGGACAACTGCGGTTTATGGCTCTGGAAAATTTGGCGTTGCTGATCGAGAGTTACTTTCTGAACGATCCGAATGCCGCGGCCCGTTTCAAATAGAAATGCTGACAGTTTTTCTAATCCGTACGTTTGTAATGGATTTAGTCGAACATATTGCCAAAATGAAATCACCAAAAACGGCGGTTAAAATTGACCCTGTTCTGCGTCGCCGCTTTGGGATTGGTAATTCAACTGGCTTGGGAATGGCTCCATTTCTGATTAACCATCCAATGCTAATCAATAATTGGCTTTTGGCAAAAGAAGAGGCGTTGTCTAGAGTTCGCAATGTAGGTTTTCCAACTGCAGCCGAAATCAAGATTTTTAAGGATCTTCTGCCTCGCGTGGTTCAAAATACTAATGATTGGCATACTATTCATCCGGTACAATTACAAAAACTGGCACATTTGAAAAATGACTTGGACTTTCTATCCAAACAGGTCGAAAGAGTTGATTTTTCTGCTGCATATCCATGGAATAAATTGTATCTTTGGAGCGAAGAAAACCTTAGCTTGGAAGGACAGGAGCAATTAGTATCTCTGATGATGGAGCCATATCCTGACCTTGTTGATGGTTTGACCCATTGTATGGATGCAGACGAAGCCAAGGGATTCCGCATTGATGGAACTATGTCTGTATCTAAATTGAAATCACTTTGTGAAGATATTTATAATTGGGCTTTAGAGATTGACTGGTCCCAAAAAGAGGCTAACGCGCGGGCTTGGTATGTGTCGGAAGAAAAGCTAGAGCCTCGACTTGGTGAAAGGTTTAGCGAAGATATTGAAGATTATGAACAACCGCTTCAACCGGGGCGAGATGTTTCGCGAATGTATCATGATTTACGAGATTGTAGTGATGCTCAGACAACTGCCGCTTTTCTATTGGTGAACCCAGAGCATCGCCACACTGCGCGAAGATGCCAGTTGGCCGCCAAATTCCAATTTGCTGAAATTCGTGATAATATGATCGATGCTAAAATGATGCCGATCGATTTACTACGGGCTAAGCTTTCGTTTTTTGGGGCTGGGCATTTTGATCCAAGGTCAGATCGTTGGTTGCGCATAAATATGTTCCAAGGGGCCCCTTTTCCAAGCGAACTTCAAGAAAGTTATTGTGACGATTGGACTTATCCGGTTGCTGAGATGCCTTAATGAGCTATTCGCTCAATGAGTTTGAAGCTCTTTGCAAAAAAGCTGCTAGAGGATCCGGTCTTTTTTGGGGGCATGCTGAAGAAGCTGGCCGCACGGCAAGACTTCTGAGTCGGTCAGGTATTGATCATGGTTCTTTGCTGTTGGTCGCCTTGGGAAATTTTGATGAAAATTGTTCTCTTTGGATTGGACCGGCGCTCTGCGATGCAGGTTTAGATTTAGATATAGAATTTGAG
>JAQWKM010000123.1 GCA_029247845.1 Paracoccaceae bacterium
CCCATACCTTCCATTGGATAATTTATATTTTAAGTTTGAAATATATTCAAACCTGACTTATCTTTAACATGAATTAATTTTATAGAATGGTAGTGATGCGAATAGCATGTCTTGGCGGAGGTCCTGCGGGTCTATATTTCGCAATTAGCATGAAACTGCGCCAGTCAGAGACCGAGGTTGTGCTGTTTGAACGCAACAAGCCCGATGATACATACGGCTGGGGTGTTGTTTTGTCAGACGAAACGCTGGGAAATCTAGACCGCAATGATCCGGTTAGCGCCGCAGTGATCCGCGAACATTTTGCATATTGGGATGATGTCGCAACTTATCATCAGGGCCAAAAAATGTTGTCTACCGGCCATGGCTTTTGCGGAATTGGCCGAAAACGATTGTTGCTCATCCTGCACGATCGGGCAAAAGAACTTGGCGTTGATCTGCGTTTCGAAACAGATGTCACTAGTGCTTCCGAGTATTTGCATGACTTTGATGTGGTCGTGGCCTGTGATGGCTTAAACTCAAAAACACGTATTGAATTTGAAGATAAATTCAAACCAGACATAGACATGCGCCAATGTCAATTTGTCTGGCTGGGCACGCACCAAAAGTTTAATGATGCTTTTACATTTATTTTTGAAAATACCGAAAACGGCTGGATTTGGGCGCATGCCTATCAGTTTGACCAGGACACAGCTACCTTCATTGTCGAATGCAACCAAGAGACATTTGATGCCTTTGGCTTTGCAGATATAGACCAGCATGCCAGCATTGCCGTTTGCCAAGAAATTTTCAAAGACCATTTAGGTGGTCACTCCTTGATGACCAATGCCAGTCATATACGCGGGTCTGCATGGATCCGGTTTCCGCGGGTCTTATGCGAAAAATGGAGCCACGAAAATGTCGTCTTATTGGGCGACGCCTCTGCCACAGCGCATTTTTCAATTGGCTCAGGAACCAAACTGGCCTTGGAAAGTGCGATTGCATTATCCGAAAACCTTGTGCACCATAAAGACCTTACAGACGCTTTTGAATCCTACGAAAGCGAGCGTCAACTCGAAGTCTTGCGCCTACAATCTGCGGCGCGTAATTCTGTAGAGTGGTTCGAGGACGTCGAGCGTTATTTACATCTAGATCCAGTGCAGTTGAATTACTCGTTGCTGACGCGCAGCCAGCGTATAAGCCATGAGAACCTGCGCACGCGGGATGCTAATTGGCTTGCATCTGCGGAGCAATGGTTTTCCGAGCAAGCTGGTGGAGAAAGTAATTCTCCCCCCCGCGCACCAATGTTTGCACCGTTTAGATTGCGCGATTTACATCTTAAAAACCGCATCGTTGTTTCGCCGATGGCACAATATAAAGCTATAGATGGAACCCCTACAGACTGGCATTTAATCCATTACGGCGAGCGGGCAAAGGGAGGGGCCGGGCTGGTCTACACTGAGATGACCTGTATCTCAGCACACGGGCGCATCACACCGGGGTGTCCGGGTCTCTATGCGCCAGACCACGAAGTTGCTTGGGCACGGATAAACCAGTTTATTCATAGCGAAACGGAAGCGAAAACCTGCTGCCAAATCGGACATTCAGGCCGAAAGGGCTCAACTCAACTTGGGTGGGAAAAAATGGATGCGCCATTGTTTCAGGGTAACTGGCCTCTGTTATCGGCGTCTGCTCTGCCATGGTCGCAGCAAAATGCTTTGCCCAAAGCTATGACGCGCGAAGATATGGATTGTGTCTTAAAGGCATTTACCAGCGCGACGCAAATGGCTTTGCGGGCCGGGTTTGACATGATTGAATTACACGCAGCGCATGGCTATCTAATCTCATCTTTTATCTCGCCTCTGTCTAACAACCGTACAGATGAATATGGCGGATCGCTTGAAAATCGGATGCGCTATCCTTTGGAGGTCTTTGCAGGAATGCGCTCGGTCTGGCCTGGAAACAAGCCCGTATCAGTGCGTATTTCAGCCCATGACTGGTCTGGACCAGACGGTGTGACACCAGATGAAGCCGTGCAAATTGCGCGTGCATTTGAGGCGGTAGGAGCGGATATCATTGACGTCTCTGCCGGTCAAACTTCCACTGAGGCAAAACCGGTTTATGGTCGAATGTTTCAAACTCCTTTTTCGGATCGTATTCGCAACGAAGCGGGCATTAAGACAATGGCCGTTGGCAATATCTATGAAGCAGATCACGTCAATTCCATCTTATTGGCGGGTCGGGCTGATTTAGTCTGTTTGGCAAGACCTCATTTGGCTGATCCATATTGGACATTACGGGCGGCTGCAGAGATTGGAGATCGTCAACAGGATTGGCCCCTGCCTTATCTTCCAGGTCGGGACCAAGCCTGGAGATTGGCGGACCGAGAAGCAGAAATGGCAGATAAAGTTTGAAACTGAACGAACAGCATGTCGTCATTACCGGGGGTGGCAGTGGCGTTGGCGCACAGACCGCACACAGTTTTGCACAGGCTGGGGCAAAGGTGACAATCATGGGCCGATCTGAGGATCCGCTAAAAGCCCAAGGCCTACCCTATCAGCTTTGCGATGTCACAGAGGCCACCTCAGTAAATGATGCCTTTGCCAAAGCTCGCATGGCACAGGGGCCGATACAAATCGTGATCGCAAACGCAGGGGCCGCAGCTGGTAAACCCTTTGCCAAGATGGAGACAGATGATCTCAGTGCCATGATCGATGTCAACCTAATTGGTGTCTTTCATGTTTGGCAAGCAGCGCTGACAGATATGAAAGCGGCAAAATCTGGCCGAATGATTGCCATAGCATCCACTGCCGGTCTGAAAGGATACCCCTATGTCTCAGGCTATTGCGCCGCGAAACACGGCGTTATTGGCTTGACTAAGGCCTTGGCTTTTGAATTGGCACTTACCGGAATAACTGTGAATGCAATTTGTCCAAGCTTTATTGAAACGCCTCTCTTAGAGCGCTCGATTGCCAATATTGTTGTCACCACAAACATGACGCCATATCAGGCAGCAGAGGCGTTAAAGAAAAACAACCCTCAGCGTAGGTTTATTCAAAGCGAGGAAGTTGCCGGCACTGCTCTTTGGCTTTGCTCTGATGCTGCACAATCGGTAAACGGCCATGCCCTTAGCTTGTCTGGGGGCGAAATATGACCCTACAGCATAATGCTCAAATACCGGAAGCGGAGTCCAAAGAACGTTTGCGCCTCTGGCTGGGTTTACTCAAAGCCAGTCGCTCAATCGAGGCAACCCTTCGGGAAAACCTGCGCACTGAATTTGGGTCAACTTTACCACGCTTTGACGTAATGTCGGCGTTGTCGCGTTTTGAGGATGGTCTGAAGATGAGCCAGATCTCTGAACTGCTGCGCGTCTCAAATGGTAATATTACATGGATCGTGGATCGATTGGCCGAAGACGGCTGCGTTGTCAGAATTCCAGTCTCGGGTGACCGACGTGCCTTTTTGGTCCGCCTGACCCCACATGGTAAAGAAGAATTTTCGATTCAAGCAAAAGCACATGAAGTCTGGATTGATGAAATGCTCAGCGGCCTTAATGTGGTAGAGTCAATCGAGATACGCAGCAAACTTGGACAGCTCGGAAATACGCCAAAGGAGACCAAAGATGAACCTTCGCACTGATGTAAAGCACTTCTTGTGCAAAGTTGAGGATGGCATAGCCACAATCGTTTTAGATCGACCAGAACGCAAAAATCCACTAACATTTGACAGCTACGCCGAGTTGCGCGACTGGTTTCGCGATTTGCACTATGTCGATGACGTCAAAGCCGTGATATTTTCCTCTAATGGCGGGAATTTTAGCTCGGGCGGGGATGTCCATGATATTATTGGACCTCTAACCAAAATGAACATGAAAGAGCTTTTGGCCTTCACACGGATGACGGGAGATCTGGTCAAAGCGATGGTGAATTGCGGCAAGCCTGTGATCGCCGCCGTCGATGGTATTTGCGTTGGTGCGGGAGCAATTATTGCTATGGCTTCAGATTTACGGATCGCTACCCCGGAAGCAAAATGTGCTTATTTATTTAGCCGTGTTGGCCTAGCGGGATGCGATATGGGCGCGTGCGCTATGTTACCTCGCATAATAGGACAGGGCCGCGCGGCCGAGTTACTTTATACTGGACGTGCCATGAGTGCGCAGGAAGGCTCAGATTGGGGATTTTACAATTCCGTTGTTCCGGCTGAAGAGTTGTCTGACGCTGCCCTAAAACTGGCATCTCGTATCGGGTTGGGTCCAAATTTTGGCAATATGATCACAAAGACGATGCTGGCACAGGAATGGTCTATGTCGATTGAGCAGGCCATTGAGGCCGAAGCGCAGGCTCAGGCCATCTGTATGCAGACTGCTGATTTTGAGCGCGCCTACAAGGCGTTTGTTGCTAAAGAAAAACCAATATTTGAGGGTGATTGATGGCTGATAAAACCTTCCTCAAGTGGCCGTTTTTTGATCCTGACCATCGCATTTTGGGCGAGGAAATTGATTTATGGGCGCAGCATAACTTGTCCTCGATCGATCATGAAAATAATGATCAAGCCTGTCGCTGTCTTGTGTCTACTTTGGGTGAGGGAGGATGGCTGCGTTATGCCACTGCAGATCCCAAAGCCGCTAATTCTTTGGATGTTCGTAAACTTTGCCTAATCCGAGAAACTCTGGCACGCCATGATGGTCTAGCAGATTTTGCCTTTGCGATGCAGGGTCTGGGCACAGGCGCTATTTCCCTTTTTGGAAATGCTGACCAGCAAGCAGAATGGCTGCCATTGGTGCGCGCGGGACGCTCAATTTCCGCCTTTGCACTGACAGAGCCACAATCAGGATCAGACGTGGCAAATTCTACTATGACTGCGACGTTAGATGGGGAACATTATGTTCTAAATGGAGAAAAGACATGGATTTCAAATGGTGGCATCGCAGATCTATACACTGTCTTTGCCCGTACTGGTGAGGCACCCGGTTCGCGTGGCCTCTCGGCCTTTATTGTTCCTGCCAACCTGCCTGGATTTGACGTCGTTGAACGTTTGCAAACAATCGCACCCCACCCTTTGGCGACTTTACGATTTAGTGATTGCCGGGTTCCAAGATCCGCCTTGATCGGTCAAAATGGTTCAGGATTTAAAATTGCGATGTCAGTGCTAGATATCTTTCGCTCCACAGTCGCAGCGGCCGCTTTGGGCTTTGCAAGGCGGGCTTTGGACGAGGCTTTAACGCGGGTTTCCAGTCGCGAAGTGCAAGGATCATTACTGTTTGATCTACAATTGGTTCAAGGCCATATTGCGGAAATGGCGCTCGACGTGGATGCTAGCGCACTACTGATTTATCGCGCAGCTTGGGTCAAAGACAATGGTGCACCAAGGGTGACCCGCGAGGCGGCCATGGCAAAATTGTTTTCTACAGATCAGGCGCAAAAGGTGATCGATAAAGCTGTTCAGTTATTTGGTGGGGACGGAGTGCGAACCGGCACCATGGTTGAAAAACTCTACCGCGAAATCCGTGCCCTTCGGATATACGAGGGCGCATCTGATGTTCAAAAGGTTATTATCGCTCGCCAGACTATGGGGGACCATAGATGAGCAAGCACCCCCATGATCCAGAGCAAGAAGGCGCACAGATGGCCTTTGACGGGCGTATGTCCTACTCGGATTACCTTGGCCTTGATAAACTGCTTTCAGCACAACACCCGATCTCGGATGCGCATGACGAAATGTTGTTCATCATTCAACATCAGACATCCGAATTATGGATGCAGCTTTGTTTGCATGAATTAAAGGCAGCGCGTATTGCAATCCGTTCAGATTCTTTGCCCGAGGCCTTTAAGCTCCTATCTCGCGTGTCGCGGATTTTTGAGCAATTAAACAATGCGTGGGACGTTCTGCGCACTATGACGCCAAGCGATTACACCCGCTTTCGCAACACTCTTGGACAAAGCTCAGGTTTTCAGTCATACCAATACCGCATGATTGAATTTCTATTAGGAAATCGCAATCTGGCAATGCTAAAGCCCTATCAACATCTCGCTGACGTCAGGGAGATGTTTGCTGAAGAATTGGGCCAAATGTCTATTTACGGCGAAGTTTTAATGGCGGCCAGACGTCTCGGACATAACGTTCCCGAACAGACACCAGAAGACCGACCAAGACGGTCTGAACCCACCATAATCGCACTTTGGAAGACTGTCTATGAAGATACTGAAATCCATTGGTCAATGTATGAACTCGCCGAAAAAATGGTTGATCTGGAAGACTATTTCAGACGCTGGCGATTTAATCATGTAACCACTGTAGAACGCGTTATCGGGCTAAAACGGGGCACAGGTGGCACAGGTGGGGTCAGCTATCTCCGGCGCATGTTGGACGTACAATTATTCCCGGAACTATGGGAAGTCAGAACAGAATTGTGACATCAGAAAGAGGAGACCGATATGCTTGCAGCAACAGCACATGTGGATGATTTTGCGCGCCAAAATCTACCATCTGTTGAAGAATGGCCAGAGTTCCATCTGGATAGATTTGAGTATCCAGAAATGTTGAATGCAGCCGTCGAGCTGACCGATGCTATGGTCCTGAAAGGATTTGGAGACAATACTGCCCTCATCGGCAATGGCCGGCAACGCACTTACAAAGAGCTGAGCGATTGGACCAATCGCCTAGCCAGTGTTTTGGTTGAAGATTTAGGGGTTAAACCGGGCAATCGTATTTTGATCAGATCAGCAAATAACCCCGCGATGGTTGCCTGTTGGCTGGCTGCGACCAAAGCTGGCGCAGTAGTTGTCAATACGATGTCTATGCTGCGCGAAGTCGAACTAAGTGCCATTATTGACAAGGCTGGGGTAACCCATGCCCTTTGCGATACGCGCCTCATGGAGGAATTAGAAAAATGCATAGCCAACTCCGCCACTTTGTATTCGGTGACAGGCTTTGACGGGACCTCAAATCATGACGCTGACCTCGACCGGCTCGCTTTGGAAAAATCTGTTAAATTTGATGCAGTCTCAACAGGACGAGATGACGTCGCTCTCTTGGGCTTCACGTCGGGCACCACTGGATCCCCAAAGGCTACAATGCACTTTCACCGCGACTTGATGATTATAGCAGACGGCTATGCCAAAGAGGTTCTGGGGGTGAAGCCTGAAGACGTTTTTGTCGGCTCACCCCCCTTAGCATTTACGTTCGGATTAGGTGGGCTTGCGATATTTCCGCTACGGTTTGGTGCGACGGCCACTTTGCTTGAAAATGCATCTCCACCAAACATGGTGCAGATCATCCAGAAATATAAGGCAACTGTTTGCTTTACCGCGCCAACTGCCTATCGCGCGATGCTTGCCGCGATGGAAGACGGGGCTGATCTGAGTAGTCTGCGGGCGGCCGTGTCAGCGGGTGAAACGCTACCTGCCCCTGTCTATAATGATTGGATAGCAAAAACGGGCAAGCCGATGCTGGATGGGATTGGCGCGACCGAGATGCTACATATCTTCATCTCTAATCGGTTTAACGACCACAAACCGGCCTGCACCGGAAAACCTGTCTCTGGTTACCAAGCAAAGATAATTGGCGAAAATAATGAGGACCTCCCAATAGGAGACATCGGACGCCTTGCCGTACGCGGGCCCACGGGCTGTCGATACCTGAATGATGAACGACAAATTGGCTATGTGGTCGATGGCTGGAACATCACGGGTGATGCCTTTCGGATGGATGAGGAAGGCTATTTTTATTTTGCAGCCCGCAACGATGATATGATTATTTCATCTGGGTATAATATTGCCGGTCCCGAGGTAGAGGCAGCTTTGCTTGGACACAGCTTTGTAGACGAATGCGCCGTTGTAGGCCAGCCAGATGCAGAGCGGGGCATGATTGTTCAAGCGCATATCGTCCTCAATCAGGCACCTACCAACTATGAAACAATCAAGGTTCTTCAGGATTATGTAAAATCGGTACTTGCACCCTATAAATATCCACGTTCCATTATTTTTGTTGATGCCCTACCCAAGACACAGACTGGCAAAATTCAGCGCTTTTTGCTGAAAGACACTCTAGCTTCATGACACACCATTCCCCGATCGGAGAGAACAATGACACTTCAAATAATCCAGCCAGATCACTGGGCCCCAGCAAAAGGCTATTCGAATGGTATGCTGGCCCCTGATGGGACGTTGTATCTAGGCGGGCAGATCGGTTGGAACGCTGATAAAATCTTTGAAACTTTTGATTTTATCGGTCAAATGGAACAGGCACTTTGCAATATTGTCGCTATTCTTGAGGCCGCTGGCGGTCAGATTTCTGACATAACACGTCTGACTTGGTTTGTTATTGATAAGAAAGAATATGTGGCTCGCCAACGTGAGGTTGGCGAAGCCTACCGCCGTGTCTTAGGACGCCACTTTCCAGCCATGTCACTGCTAGTCATCGCCGGCCTTGTCGAAGATGCGGCGCTTATCGAAATAGAAGCGACGGCCTACATAGGACACCGCTAATTCGTTTCAATTCCAGAGCTTTGACACTTTAGATTTGTTACAGCCCCTAAGCATGAGCTAGATCCTTCGACAAAATAAGTTCAAATTAATCATGCTCAGCAACCCAATGTCCGCGACAACCTAATTGAGTTCGGAAATATAATTTGCCTCATTTTTCTCTCGCTTTGCAGCAAGAAAGCGCAGCACTTTACACGGATTGAGGGAGAGGGCATTTCGTCTAGTATCTTCATTCGCTTATGAGTTCTTTCAATTTTGGGATCTGGAATTGGGAAAGCTGAAATCAGGGCTGTGGAATACAGATGCTGGGTTTTATCGTATATCACATTACTTTTGGCCAATTCCACCACTCTCCCCAATTAAAGAACCATAATACGGTCTGGGACATAGCGCACGACAGAGAGGTCGGGACTGGCTGACAACTGGACTTTAAAATCCAGTCAAAGACTAAGACAGATTAATGTGCACCCCCTTTTAAACAGTTTGCAAAAGCCCAATAAAACTCAATGCATAACAATGCATTAGTTTTTAAATTTATCGGCTAGCTTTCAGTTTGCGATCACCATAAGTAATGGAAACATATGGTTATAACCTGACCAAGGTTGTAAGGAACTTATATAACAAAGTCCCAGGAGTTAAATACGGTGAAAAAATCGAATATCGGCCTTATCGGACTTGGCACAATGGGTGCCATGCTTGCGTTAAATATCGCAGAAAAAGGGTTTCGGATTTCTGTGTTCAATCGCACAACCACAACCACCAGAGTATTTTCAGACACTGCTGGCCCACTCGCAGATATGATCGCTCCTTGTGAAACACTGGAAGATCTCGTCTCGACAATTGAAAAACCCCGAGCCATTATTTTAATGGTCCCTGCAGGCTCAGCAGTAGATGAACAAATAGCCGCATTGCGCGCCCTGTTAGATGATGACGATATGATCATCGATGCAGGAAACGCCAATTTCCATGATACCAACCGACGCGCGACTAAAGCTGCCAGTGCGGGAACTCCCTTCCTTGGAATAGGCGTATCAGGTGGAGAAGAAGGCGCACGGCACGGCCCCTCCATAATGGGCGGCGGCTCAGAGGCTTCTTGGGACCGCGTTGCCCATATTCTTGAAGCGATTTCGGCCAAATACGACGAGACACCGTGCGCAACATGGATGGGTGAAAGCGGAGCTGGACATTTCGTCAAAACTGTTCACAACGGAATCGAATATGCAGATATGCAGATGATAGCCGAAATATATGGCGTAATGCGTGACGGAATGAAGCTAAACGCAACTCAATGCTCTGAAATTTTCGCCCGCTGGAACACCGGTCCGCTGCAATCCTATCTTACTGAAATTTCCGCTAAAGTCTCAGCTGCAAAAGATCCTAAAACAGGGCAACCTATGCTGGATGTCATCCTCGATCGGGCTGGTCAAAAAGGAACAGGCCGTTGGACAGCCATCGAAGCCCAACACTTGGCTGCCCCAATTCCTGTGATTGAAGCTGCCGTGACGGCTCGCAATCTGTCAGCTCAATTGGAGACGAGAAAAAAAGGTGAAAGCCTATTTGGCTCAGCACCAAAAATATTGTCAGAGGGCAGCCTAAGCCTTGATGATCTGGAAGCGGCTTTAATTGCGGGAAAGGTTCTGTGCTATACTCAGGGCTTTGCTCTTTTATCTGCGGCCAACCCAGTCTTTGGCTGGTCCCTGCCGTTGCCCGAGATTGCGAAAGTCTGGCGAGAAGGCTGTATTATCCGTTCGTCAATGCTCAACGATATGGCCAGTGCCTTGTCACAAGCACCAGATCGCAACCTGATGTTTGCTCCATTTTTTAGCGATATTCTCAAATCAAACCATAATGCCCTGCGCCGTGTCGTAGCAACAGGCATGTCCCATGGCCTTCCATTACCAGCACTAGCATCCGCGCTCTCATATTTTGACATGATGCGCACAGGTCGTTCAACCGCCAATATGATCCAAGCCCAGCGTGATTTCTTTGGTGCCCATAGCTTTGAACGCTTTAACGAAGACGGGGCGCATCACGGCCCATGGGGAAGTCACTGAAGGCCCATAAGACTATTTCAGCAAAGTGACCTTATTATCATTTGGGAAACTGTACAAATATAGGACGTAATCCCCCCTCATTCACATCTTATGGACACTGCACTGCAAATGTCCTAATCCACTCTGATGGTAGCGTTTCCCAAATCGCGGTTTTTTGATCGCAATACCCAACCAAGTATGTTCACGCTTGTTCTTTTGGCCAGCATCTCTGTTTTGGCAATGAACAGTTTTTTACCGAGCCTTCCAAGTATGGCAATACATTTTAGCTCTACAACTGCAATAATGGGGCTGTCTGTTGCAATTTATTTATTTTCCAGCGCAGTTTTACAGCTTTTAGTCGGACCCTTGTCAGATAAAATAGGCCGGAGGCCAGTTTTGTTATGGACCTTAGCAATATTTATTTTTGCAAGCTTTGCCTGCGTGTATGCGCCAAATACGTTAACTTTTATGGCTTTACGTGTTATTCAGGCTTTTTCCGCCTGTGCCATGGTTCTAGCGCGCGCGATCGTACGAGACACCAATGACACACAAACATCTGGATCAAAAATTGCCTATATTTCAATGGGTATGGCGATCACGCCAATGTTTGCGCCTGGTTTGGGTGGAGCTTTGGATGGTTGGTTTGGGTGGCAAGCTAATTTCTGGATGATAGGTGGCCTTGGTGCACTAATTTGGTTTATAACTTTTTTTGATCAAGGCGAAACTGTTCCTATAAATACATCTGGATTTAGTAAGCAGTTCAGCGAATATCCTGAGTTAATAACCTCTAGGCGTTTCTGGGGCTACTGTTTAGCATCTGCGTTCGGCGCTGGCTCCTTTTTCGCATACCTCGGTGGAGGGCCATTTGTTGGTTCAGTTGTATTTAATTTAAGCCCGGAAAAACTTGGCATTTATTTTGGAGCACCAGCAATTGGATATTTCACAGGCAATTTCCTTTCAGGACGCTACACAACGCGCTTTGGAATCGACCCTATGATTCTATGGGGCCTCAGCATCATATTCGTTGGAATGTCACTTTCAGTAATATGTACATATATTGGCTACAGTAGCGCAGAGGGGTTTTTTGGTTTTATGGTTTTTGTAGGCTTGGTTAATGGTTTATGTATTCCAAATGCCACCGCTGGTATGTTGTCAGTGCGACCACATTTAGCTGGGGCTGCATCTGGTTTGGGCGGATCTATATCAATCGCGGGAGGTGCAGCCCTATCGACGTTAGCAGGAGTGATTCTAGTTCCTGGGAGTACAGAGATGCCATTATTATTACTAATGTGGGCTTCGTCACTTTGTGGCGTCGGTATCATAATATTCGTCCGTCAACGTAATAAAACATTACACGGCAATACCTAAAACTTTTACAAGAAGTGACAGTTTAGTAAATTGTAGCCTCTCTTAGACAAACAAATAAAAGTGTTTTCAGAATATAATTTGAATTCTTTTAACTTGCCAATTTATGCAGATCAGTGCAGCCGTAAGGCATGAAATACGATACGTTGATCATCGGCGCGGGCGCTGCGGGAATGATGTGCGCGGCACATACCAAAGGACGGGTCCTCGTGATCGATCACACCAAAGCACCCGGCGAAAAAATTCGAATCTCTGGCGGTGGGCGTTGTAACTTTACAAATCTGCATACCACATCCGAAAACTTCCTTTCACAGAACAGGCACTTCTGTAAGTCAGCTCTAGGCCGCTATACCCAGTGGAATTTTATTGAAATGGTTGAAAAGCATCGCATCACCTATCATGAAAAAACCCTTGGTCAGCTTTTCTGTGATGATTCAGCCAAACAAATTATCACAATGCTACGCGATGAAATGGACCGCGCTAAGGCCGAACTGTGCCTGCGCTGCTCCGTAGCAGCATTGAACAAAACCGAGAGCGGTTTTGAGGTTACGCTGGAACAGGACGGCCAAAGTAGCGTTGTAAGTTCAACGCATCTAGTCGTGGCAACGGGCGGCAAGTCCATTCCAAAAATGGGGGCTACTAACTTTGCATATGAAATTGCCAAAAAATTCAATATTGCAGTGACAGAAACGCGCGCAGCACTCGTCCCACTTACGTTTTCGGATGAGCTCTTTAAGCCGCTGGCTGGGACTGCCTTACCTGCACGTGTTGGCAATTCCAACGCCAGCTTTGATGAGGGGGTGTTATTCACTCACCGTGGATTATCTGGACCTTCTATCCTGCAAATTTCATCCTTCTGGCGCGAGGGAGAGACGATTTTTGTCAACCTGATTCCTAACCTTCCCCTTTTGAATTTGCTTAGCAGCCAAAGGCAAGAGCAAGGCAGACGCAATCTTACAACTGTGCTTGCTCAGTATTTACCGGCCCGGTTGATAGAATTCCTCAGTGAGCCTCTGGCGCTATCAGGTAATCTGGCTAATCAGTCAGACGCGCGCTTGAGCGAGCTTTGTGAGGCCCTGTCGGCCTGGTCGCTCACTCCGAGTGGATCTGAGGGATACCGCACTGCCGAAGTGACACTCGGCGGAATTGATACAGATACGCTGTCCTCAAAAACATTGATGTGTAAAACTGTACCAGGCCTCTATTTCATTGGTGAAGCCGTTGATGTGACGGGTTGGCTGGGTGGATATAATTTCCAATGGGCATGGTCGTCGGGTTGGGCTGCAGCACAAGCCATCGCGGGCGACTAAATCTCAGCGTTTCTAACTAATACTAATTACTCTTCACTATCTGGATTGAACGATATGAAAAATTGATGCGCACAGTATAGCGTTATCGCGGCGGCAAACATTGCCCAAATTTCATTCTGCCCATAGATTTCTAGAACCGTCCAAATCAAACATGCCGACACAACGCCAATCCGTCGCCAAAGTGGAATAAAAAAAGGCTGTTGTACGTTGATGAATTTATGAGCCATCTGACATCCTAAGTGACTTTAGCGTAAAAATTACTTTTCTTGGTCTTCATTTAGTTTTTTATGGAACAGGAAATTAATATCAGATTTTGGGCCTCTCTTTGCAAAATAAACGACGCTTAATTCCCAAAATATAACGACCAAAAGCAACCCATAAGGGACAATAGACTTATTGGCCAGAATAACTTCAAGGTGCACTAGAAGGCTAGCAAAGACACATATCAAAGACAATGCCATTAGAAATGGTTCCATTATCTACTCCTGAATTTTAAGCCCTGAAAAGGCCTAAGTCTGGCTTCCATGTTCATATTTCTTAAGAAAACTATCAACGGTATCAACCCAAACCACGGTTTACCGCTGCTTACATTCCTTGGTATAAGCGATGGCATAATCGGTGGCTTTACGTTGTTTCGTTGAATATACATTGACTAAGATAGCATCATAATCTTCCAAAAACCGGTCTGAAAAGATGCCGCCATTAGTGGTGCCCGCTGCAGATTTCACAACGGCGGCCAGCTCTTCTTTTACATCCTCAATCTCTCGGCCAGTTTTGTATTTTTCGACTGCTAAAAACGCAATGCGGCCCAAAGCTGAACAATGCGCCTTAATTTGATCTTCTGCGCTATCACCCTCGGCTGAAGCAGACAGAGCAGATATACATAAAACAAAACTATAAAGTAGATTTTTCACAACGCCGCCTAACAAAATTAATCACTTCTTACACACTCAATATTACCAATAGAAGGCTTGAGTCCACCCTAGTTCTTAAGCTGTCGTTGCATTGATTTAAAGGGTGCGAGCACGTTCTTATTCGCGAACTCCATCCAGTTAAGATATAAAGGCCCTCAAGAATATTCTGGTCCATTATGTTTTGGAAGTCACTTGTAGATTTGACTTTTGAATGGTTTAAAAAAGATGGTTATGCATCAGTGTTCTTGGTTGCCTTTGTGTTATGCTATAATTAGCGAACGCCACTCAGTTTAAGCGGCGTCTCGGTTTAATTTGAAGTTATAACGTTTGCATAGGTATCTGTCTGAATTGAAGTGATTA
>JAQWKM010000084.1 GCA_029247845.1 Paracoccaceae bacterium
CGCTTTGTTGATCCCAGTGACATGCGCCATGATATGCACGTCAATATCGTCACCTTTCAGTCTGGTGGGCTTATTCCATTTTCTGAAACTCACGTCATGGAACATGGACTTTATGTGCTTGAGGGCAAGGCGGTATATCGCCTTAATCAGGACTGGGTTGAAGTCGAGGCAGGCGATTACATGTGGCTTCGCGCGTTTTGCCCTCAGGCCTGTTATGCAGCAGGACCGAGCCCATTTCGTTATCTTCTCTATAAAGATGTTAATCGGCATATGGGCTTTTTATGAGCGTCAGCTTTGAATAATACCGCCACCAAAACTGACGGTTTCGTATGTTTTTATAGGTATTTCTCCGACATCGGCTATATCAGATAAGTTTTCATTCTTATGCAATCAGGTAAAACTTCCCTGACAAAACCAGCCTGCAGACATCGTAGCGCCATGGGCATAAAAGAGCCAGAGAAGATCACCCTCTTCACAAGTGACTTGCCAGTAATCGCGCACACCACTGCGCCAGTTGGAGTCATCAAGCCACCATTCGGGTGCGATGCGCTCGGGCCCTTGGGCGGTGCGTGTTCTCAGTTTGCGCCCGCGCCATTGGAACTCTCTTGGCAATAGCCGGATTTCAGGGGCTTTGACGGGTTCTGGCCGCCACAAAAGCACAGGCCGTCTTTGGCTGGCCTCTGGCCAGTTCGCGGCTGCCTCCGACCAAGCAGCCGCGAGTGTCTGAAAAGTTTTTTCGGGTATATGGCTATTGGCGGGATGATATCGGGTAATGTTTTCAAGTCCAATCCGCCCACCCAGTTTACCAATCAGGTCCTCTAATCCTTCTGTCGGAGAGGGAGTTTTTTGCAAATCGCTCTGCAAGGCCAGTTGCTCTTTTGGACCAGATTGATGAAGTGCCTCTGTACCAGTTGCTTCCAGTCGCAGCACATCAATTCCAAAGCCAGCCTTGATATCATCGAGCTTCATCAACAGCAGGGGGCGTATACGATCGGGGCTATCACTTGCGCGGGCCAGCCCGACTTCAACATTCGTCACTGTATCATCTGTGTGAAAGCACTGTAGCCGAACCCGTCGTGCGCCTTGGCTTTGGGATCTCAGGTGTATGCAAAGTCGTGGCAACAGCCGATCAATCGCGCCGATTATGTCGCCTATCAGCCCAATAGGTTCTGGTAGGCTTAGCCTGACACCGAAATGTGGTATTTGCTGGAGGGGTGATATTGGCTCTGGCAGGCTGCCGAGGGCTTTGTCCAGCTGTTCGACAAGTCCCTTGCCAAAACGCCGGGCTAGTGAGGTGCGCGGTTGACTGCTTAGATCGCCGATACGGCGCAGGCCAAGGCGGTTTAATCCATCTACAAGCGTTTGATCAATACGCAGGGCGGCCACGGGCAGGGGCTGTGAAGCACTGTGGGTTTTTCCTGGAGGAGTAATATTTTGTATTTTTTGATGAAGGTTTGACCTTTGTGGTGCTGACCCACCACGCTCCCAGTGACGGCGTTTGGCAGCGCGTGATCTGGTGGCGCGGGCCTCTTGGTCAATCGCATCGCCGCTGCGATGGCTTTGGGTTGCTTGTCCTGCGTAGCGCGCCAGTGCCCATGCTGCCCCGGGTGTATCGGCAAGCCCTGTATAGATCGTCAGACCAAGGTCGTACACATCGCTTTGTACCTCGTGTAAAAATGCCTCTTCCCCCCCAAATAAATGCGTACATCCCGTGATGTCTAACAGCAGACTATCAGGTTTTTCGACGGCTACCCACGGACTGAATTTCCCTACCCATCTGGCGAGCACACACAAAAATAATTCTTCTGCCTGTTTGTTGCGCAGGCGGGTCATAAGTGATGGACACATGGCTTGGGCATCTCGCAAAGGCTGACCGATCTGCAGCCCCTCCTGACTTGCACAAACTGATAGAGATGACAGAACTTGCATTTGCCCAAGATCTTCGACCACAGCAAACGGGTGATCAATCGTTTGACGATACGTGCGCAAAAGGCGCTCTGCGCCAAAACGGGGAAACCAGATTGATACAATACGACGATTGGGCATGGATCTCAAATATTTTGTTCTATTTTTGTTCTCAAAAAATTGAAGCAGAGTCAATTGTCCAAATGTATGTTCTCATCGTATTAATTATCACTTTTATTTTATCAAATAGCCTTTTCGATGACAGCTGAGTGACCGCAAACGACGGTTTAAGTACAAAAAGATTTTAGGGCTAAGCAACCATGTCTGTAAGAATTTCTGCTAGGTGCAAAATAATTTTAGGCTTTGGTTTGTTTTACGCTGGCCTAAGAACATTGGTTTAAAGTATTTATAGGTAGGAATGATAAAATAGTTGATTTCGAAAGTATTCAGAAAAATACTCGACGGATACTCTTAGGAGTACCAGCGTTTTTCAAAGCAGAATGATTGTTGTTAATGGTGAAATAAATCACGCCCTCGCTTGTGCATAATCGGAAGTGGTTGGGTTGCCAGCGCGGGCGCATTAATTTTTATCGGCGTGGAAAAGAAAGATTGGTATTGCTTACCGAATACTCGGTTTTTGCTCTATCAACCCAGCGGCAGTATTGGTGGCCAAGCCAGTGATATGTAAATCTAAGCTGAACAGATAACTCAGATGTGGGCGCGTTTTGAAATGCTGTTTTCCAAAGCGACCGACCAGAGTGCCAAAAAGATTGCACAAGATACAAAGTGTGATTTGTGGCTGACGACTCAGGCTGCTTTGTATTATGGTCTGGTAAACAGAGTAATAACGACTGTGGTTGAACTTGGCTAATAGAGATTTGCACGCATCGATTGTGATTCGTCCTGTGGGCTCGCAGGATTTTGAGAATGTCTGGATAATCCTTAAACCCAGCTTTCGGGCAGGGGATACATATACAATCGATCCAAATGTGTCGCAATCTGAAGCGCTCGACTATTGGGTATCTTCTGGCAAAACTGCCTTTTTGGCAGACGTATCCGGGGTCCCTATGGGAACATATTATATTAGCCCCAATCAAGCCGGCCATGGGGATCATGTGTGTAATTGCGGTTTTGTTACAGCCCCCCAAGCTAGGGGGCAAGGCATTGCGCGTGCTATGTTAGAACATGCATTAGAAACAGCTCGTGAAGCAGGATATTTTTCGATGCAATTTAATTTTGTGGTCGAGACCAATACACGGGCAATTGATATTTGGACGCGCGCTGGTTTTGAAGTTATCGGGCGATTGCCTAAGGCATTCCGACATCCCCGGGGTGGAAACATAGATGCGCTTATCATGTATAAAATACTCTAAGTTAACGCAGTAATTGGTACGGCATTCCTCCACTTTGCCGTTCGAATTATTGGTGCTGATATAGCTCGGCGAAAGAGATGAGCATGAAATCCCGATCGTTAGTTGGAGTATTTTTTACTAATCAGTTTAATTTTAGCGCGTCTAGCACCACATTAGAAAGCCAGGCTTTCACTGATATTTTATGAGGTTCACTATGATTTTTTTCGCATCGACGACATGTTTAAGATTTTTCAGAACAGGACATTCTGGGTTTAGATATTTCCTTAGAAGAAGATAACGCGCATCGTCGGCAATTGCCGGATCTTTATTTGCAACGGTTTGGTGATCATATGCCTTTGATCCAGCGGAAGCATGTGGCAGCGTTTTATACGCGTCGCCTGATCTGGCTTTTCAAAAATCTCAGCCTCGATAAATTTTGCGCCGAGGCCGCTATGATGGAAGTCAATGCAGAAAACTTTTACTTGAATGCTGCCACGCAAAGTACCGATACGGCCAAGGCCCTTTCCAAAGGACATTTGCATATCTCGGTGGCCTTACAAGAGGAAAGCAGACAAAAACGACAATTTATTCTGATATGGGTACAACGGGGACTAGCTGGTTTGATGGACGGATCTGTCTGTACATTGGCGCCGATTTTTGTAACCGTATTTGCGACGTAGGATACATGGACCACATTTTTCGTCAGACTTGCCACTTTTATCGGTGCTGGATCATCTATTGGATTTAACGAAGCCGCCTCTGATGACGGGCATCTGTCTGGACGCAGATCGTCAATAAACGGGGTCTTGCGGCGGGTGTCATGACCAAAGTGGCGGTCTCGAACACGCGCTGCCCTGTTTGATCAGTGATATTATGACTGTAAATATAATTGCCTTTATTGTAGTGTTTATTTAGATTTGGGCGATAGCCGGAATTCAGACTAAATATATGGAAACTCCATTTTTAGAGTAACCTTTCAAGTGGTCTTAGGCGGGGTATTGGTCTTCGTTGCAGGGATTATTATCAGCAGCCAATAGTTTTTGCCGGATGTGATGTTGTGCGCGCCTTTTTTGAGGTGCAATGGCATTGACGTTGTGCTTCTTCCTGATAAGCCCGTTTCATGGTCGAGATATTTTTTAAAACCCTTCCCTTTTTTGCAATTATTGGGCTTGGATATTTTGCGGCCCGATGGAAGTTTTTTAGTAGCGAAGCCACGGTCTATCTGACAAAATTCGTGTTTTATTTTGCGCTATCTGCGATGATTTTCCAGTTTTCGGCAAAGCTAAGTTTGAGTGAATTTCTAAATTGGAATTTTGTTTTTGCTTATATTTGCGCCTCTTTGAGTGTCTATAGTCTAGGATTCGTGGTGGGGTTGATGCGTGGTAACCCCGTGTCCCAAGCAGCTGTTGAAGCGCAATGTTGTGCCATTGGTAATGTTGGGTTTCTGGGTATTCCGATGCTGGCGCTGTTGTTGGGTCCTCAGGCAGTTGGTTATGTGATGATCATTTTGGCCGTTGATCTGATTGTATTTGGCTCTTTAATTGTCCTGTTGTTCCTTGGATCTAGAGAGAGAAAAATCAAATTCTCGATCTTGATAACGCTTGTCATGGGCTTGGTGAAAAATCCTATGATCATGGCGATCGTAACTGGTCTTTGTTGGTCTATATTTGAGTTACCCTTGCCTGATCCGTTTTGGGAATTTGTAACGTTACTTGGGGCGGCATCGACACCCTGTGCGCTGTTTGCTATTGGGGCTTCTTTGGTGGCAAAGACGACTGAGCGCGTCCAAACGGCAGTGTGGATTTCTTTTGTAAAGCTGGTTTTGCATCCTTTGGCTGTAGCGGTCATGGCATTGCTGGTTTTTGAGGTAGATTTCTATGCGGCATCAGTCATGATTGTAGCGTCTGCCTTGCCAGTGGCAGGTAATATTTACATATTAGCAGAGCATTATCAGGTTGCCCCTCAACGGGTTTCAGCATCAATATTAGTCTCAACAATCGTGAGTATTTTTTCAATCTCTTTAGTGATGAGCCTTGCAGGATCATCGTTTAATTTTTGAAAGCTGTGTACTAATCAAGTCAATTTCCTAGATTTGTTCTTGCGACCAGATGTCTATCTGGGATAGCCACGTTGCATTAAGTAAATCAATGGAGAGCCTGTCCAATGGAAGTCATTTCGGAAAATAGATGCTATGACGGAATTCAAGGGGTCTATAAGCACCGCTCTGAAGCCTGTCAGTGTGATATGACCTTTGGTCTTTTTCTGCCAGCAGAAGCGCGGGAAACCCCCGTTCCGGTTTTATGGTATCTTTCGGGTCTGACCTGCACGCATGAAAACGCGATGGTCAAAGCTGGTGCACAGACATGGGCAGCAGAACAGGGAATTGCCCTTATATTTCCTGATACATCGCCAAGAGGGGATAATGTGGCCGATGATGAGGCCTATGATCTTGGAAAAGGGGCAGGTTTTTACGTGAACGCGACCCAGAAACCCTGGGCGCCACATTTCCAGATGTGGGATTACGTTGCCGAAGAATTGCCTAAGTTAGTGTTTGATAACTTTGCTCTTGATCAAGAGCGTCAGGCAATAACGGGCCATTCCATGGGGGGGCATGGTGCGCTGACCCTCGCTTTGGGCCTTGAAAATCGGTATCAGTCAGTCTCGGCCTTTTCTCCGATTTGCAATCCAACCGGTGCGGATTGGGGGAGGAAACAATTCAGTGCATATCTGGGTGATGACGAAGACCTATGGCAGCGGCATGATGCTTCCGTAATGATGTGCAAAGTTGGCTTTGACGGTCCAGTTCTCGTCGATACAGGAACGAACGACCAATTTATTGATCTGCTAAGACCAGAAAAGCTGGCTGAGGCCACCAATGCCC
>JAQWKM010000089.1 GCA_029247845.1 Paracoccaceae bacterium
GGGTACTTCGATTACTTGTGACCACCAGTCAAAAAGATCAGTCTCTACAAGTTCCCCATCATTTAAATCCGAGCTAGAGATTGGACCAAAGCTGACATAATCTGCGCCCGCCTCCCCCGCAGAGAGCCCAACATGACGAGATGCGCCGCAGAAGGCGCCAACAATTGCATCTTTACCCAAGAGTTTTCTGGCTTTTGAAATATTTTTTGAACTATCCGAAAGATGCACGCCATCTAGATCAAATCTTTCAACCAAAAGCATATGACTCTCGATCACAATAGCCACGTCATGGGCATGGCAGATTTCGCGCATACCGTCGGCTATTTTTCCAATCTCGTGCTCGTTCTGACTACTGAGTTGCAGGCGAAAGCATGCGACATTGAAGTTTGTCAGGGTATCTGTCAAAATTTCTGGAAATGCGCCGGATAGATTGAGCTCCGGCGGTGATACAAGATAGATCTTTGGCTTTGAAGTATCACTCATGGTGGTTCGGTTTCCATTGTTGAACTGTCTTAATAGGTCTGAAATCGTGATTTGACCATGGCAATGTTTGCGAAGCTCTTTTCATCACAGTGTAAGTGTCATAAAGACGATGCGGCAACAAGGATCCCAAGTTATGTCTGAAAACCCGATGCAGCCATCCTTTGTTTTAGTCCGTCCGCAAATGGGCGAGAATATTGGCGCGGCTGCGCGTGCCATGTGGAACTTTGGGCTTGATAAGATGCGGGTGGTTTCTCCGCGCGACGGTTGGCCCAGCCAGAAAGCCGTTGCTATGGCAAGTGGTGCTGGTCGACTACTGGACGAAGCAGTGCAGTATTCCAGTGTTGCGTCTGCCGTGTCTGAAAGCCATTATGCATTTGCCACAACGGCCCGGGCAAGAGGATTGACCAAAGTGATCTATTCGCCGAATGAGGCGATGTTTCTCGCCGCACAAAAGATACAGGCAGGTGAGCGTGTTTCAGTTCTTTTCGGTCCCGAACGGGCAGGGCTTGAGAATGAGGATGTCGCGCAGGCCAATGCCCTTATCTCGGTACCAGTGAACTCTCAGTTTGCATCGCTCAATCTTGCGCAATGCGTTTTGCTGATGGCTTATGAGTGGCGGCGCGCCAGTACAGACGTGCAAGCGCAGCGCATGGAGATGGTTAAAACTGATTGGGCAACGGGCCAAGAGGTTGAAATGCTGGCCCAGCACTATGAAGAACGATTGGACGAGGCCGGTTTCTTTTTTCCTAAACAAAAAGCTACTGGTATGAAGATCAACTTGCGCAATATGTGGTCAAGGCTGTCCTTAACCCGAGCCGATGTTCAGATGTTTCACGGCATGGTGCGTCAAATTGTGCGCTGGAAAGATAGGGACCGTTAGCTTGAAGCTAACTGTTGGCAGTTCTATTTCATAAAGAAAACTCGACGAAGAAAGTCATGCCATGAATAGCAAAAGATCAATTTTCCAAGAGGTTGACGGCGTAGCCAAAGACGTTGCGGTGGCTCAAACGGGTTTGATCGATAAAGGGTCTGGAACAGGGGCACGCACAGCTGTCCGGTTTTGGCTATTTGCCCTGATGGCGCTTGTCATCTTGATGATCGAAGTAGGTGGTTTGACCCGCTTAACTGATAGCGGATTAAGCATAACGGAATGGCGGCCAGTCACGGGGGCCATGCCGCCACTCAGCTCAGCTGCCTGGGACTCTGAATTTGTCAAATACCAGAATATTCCTGAGTATAAGCTGCAAAATGAGGGAATGAGCCTGTCTGAGTTCAAAGTGATCTATTGGTGGGAATGGGGCCACCGACAGCTGGGGCGCGTGATCGGTCTGGTCTGGGCCCTTGGCTTCGTGTTTTTCCTCGTCACACGAAAAATTCCAACGGGCTGGACGGGCAGGTTGCTCGTTATTGGATTATTGGGTGGATTTCAGGGGGCTGTTGGTTGGTGGATGGTAGCTAGCGGCCTGACGGGATCAATGGTTGATGTCGCGAGCTATCGGTTGGCTACGCATCTTGGTATCGCTTTCGTTATTTTGGGCTTTATCACGTGGTATGCTTTGGAATTGGGCCGCAGTGAGGGCGACTTGATCAAACAACGCCGTGCTCGCGAGAACAGAGTCTACACACTCTCGACTAGCCTGATTGGACTTGGGTTCCTCCAGATACTGTTTGGCGCTCTGGTGGCTGGTATAGATGCTGGTAGCAGCTACACTGATTGGCCTCTCATGGCGGGAGGCTTTTTCCCGCCCGATCCTTTTACAATGGAACCGTTGTGGCGCAACTTTTTTGAGGACCCTGGGCTGGTACAGTTTATGCATCGTGTCATGGGGTACTTACTTTTTGGTTTTGGCGTTTTCCTCTGGTGGACGACGCGACAGACAGGCAATAATAATGTTAAATCCGCTTTCAAAATGGTCTTGGGATTTATGATCCTGCAAGTGGTTCTTGGCGTTATAACGTTAATATATGCGGCTCCTTGGTATTTCGCAATTGTTCATCAGCTCGGAGCAGTTTTGCTTTGGATGGCAATTATACGGGCGCGGTTTTTGGCGGGATTTCCTCCGTCGCAAAATCTTAGAAATTGATAGATATGACTGAATTTGAAAATTTGATGGCTTATAACAAAGACACGGTCGCTATTGGTAAAATAGCAGGGCGACTTGGTTGGGATCAGGCGACGATGATGCCCAAAGGCGCATTGGTTGACAGAATAGAAGAATTTTCAGCGCTTGAAAAAATTATGCACTATCGAAAAAGTTCTAATGAATTAAATGACTTACTGGATGAAATTCAGATAGATAAACTCGACCAGCTCAAACAGCGTCAAGTACATCTCATTCGCAGATCCTTTAATCGCACGCGCAAAATTCCACAAGACCTTGCAATTGCTCTGGCAAGGCTGACGCCTAAATCCCATACCGTATGGGAGCAGGCGCGACATGATGATGATTTTGCTGCTTTCAAACCACTCTTGGCGCAAGTGATAGCGCTGCGGCAGAAAGAAGGTCAGGCCCTTGCCAAAGGCACTGGATTATCTTCCTATGACGGACTGCTGAATGAATATGAGCCAGACGGTTCAACCCAAGAGATTCAATCTATGTTTGATGCTCTTCGAGGACCGCTTGTTGAACTAAGGGCGGCAGTATTGGACAAAGAAGAACCTAAACCGCTGATGGGTGTTTTTGATATTGATCAGCAAATGGTCCTATCTCAAGAGTTGGCATTGACGTTTGGCTATGACCTAAACCGTGGCAGAATAGATAAGGCTGTGCATCCGTTTTCCTCTGGCAACAGTTCTGATGTCCGCATAACCACCCGCACCGTTGATAAAGATCCAATGAATTGCTTTTACTCTACAATTCACGAAGTTGGACACGCCTGTTACGAACAAAACATTAATTCAGATTATGCGTTCACAGCCTTTGGAAAGGGCGCATCTTTGGGGATACATGAAAGCCAAAGCCGGATTTATGAAAACCAGCTTGGACGGTCGCGGGGCTTCACGGCGCATCTCTACCGTCGCATGTTAGAGGTTTTTGGCGATTTTGGCGTTAAAGACGAAGAAACCTTTTACAAATTAGTGAACAAAGTTTCTAACGGATATATCCGCACGGAAGCCGATGAAATGCAGTATAACCTGCATGTTATGCTGCGCTTTGATATCGAACGGAGTTTAATGTCCGGAGATCTGTCGATTGACGATCTTGAAGCGGCTTGGAATGATAGATTTATGAACGATTTTGGATATGCGGTCGATCGACCGTCAAATGGAGTTTTGCAAGATGTGCATTGGTCGGAGGGTATATTCGGCTACTTCCCAACTTACTCTCTGGGAAATGTCTATTCTGCATGTCTTTTTCAAGCCTTGGAGAAAGATATTCCCAATCTGCAGGATGATCTTGCAAATGGTGATCTGGCACGGGCTACTGGTTGGCTTAAAAAATCCCTTCAACAGCATGGTAGTGCATATAGTGCCGATCAGCTTATGACAATGGCATGTGGTGAGGCGCCAAAAGTCGAACCGCTTATTTCATATATTACTGCAAAATTCTCCGATATTTATAATCTATAACAAAGAGCTCCCATGCGAGATTATCACATGTTCATTGCACGTTGTTTGACTAGGTAAGTACAGCGCTGTTGAAGTATTTATCTGAAAGTAACGGTGGAACCCTATTTGGATTCCAGTGCTCCACCGGACTCTTCGTCTTGATCGCCTTGATCCGCAATCCGCGCCACTGAGACAACTTCCTCGTTCCTGCCAGTATTAAACACTTTGACCCCGCCAGCGCTTCGCGACCGGAATGAGATATCCTCCACAGGCACGCGGATCGATTGGCCTGTGGACGTCGCCAGCATGATTTGATCATCAATTTCGACTGGGAAACTTGCTACAAGCTCGCCGCCGCGCATGACTTTGTCCATGGCAGCAACGCCCATTCCACCGCGTCCGCGCACGGGATAATCATGGCTCGAAGAAAGTTTGCCTGACCCTGTTGCGCTGATCGTTAAGATAAGGTTCTCAGCCGCTGACATTTCTGCATAGCGGTCCGGACTAATGGTTGCGTTTACATCGACCTCTTCTTCGTCACTGACATTTTCATCCTCAACCATACCTGCAACGGCACGCCGCATTTTGAGATAGGCAACCCTTTCATCCGGATTTGCCTTGAAGTGACGGATAATAGACATGGAGACCACGCGATCATCGCTTGACAAACGAATGCCGCGTACTCCAGTGGATTTACGCCCTTTAAAAATGCGCACATCCGTCGTGGAAAAGCGAATTGCGCGTCCCGAATTTGTCACCAGCATCACATCGTCATCTGCATTGGCGATCCGTGCGTTGACCAATTCTACCCCCTCCGGTAGGTCCATTGCGATTTTTCCGTTTGATCTCACATTTGTGAAATCAGACAGCGCGTTGCGCCGAACATCACCCGCTGAGGTGGAAAAAATAATCTGTAAGTTTTCCCATTCATCTTCGTGAACATCTACTGGCATGATCGCTGCTATTGACGCCCCTTGGGGGATGGGGAGGAGGTTGATAATCGCCTTGCCTTTGGCTATTCGCGATCCTTGGGGTAAACGCCAGGTTTTTAATTTATAAGCCATACCATCTGTCGTAAAAAACAGCAGTTGAGTATGGGTGTTCGCGACAAACAGTGTGGTTACGACGTCTTCGTCTTTGGTCTGCATTCCCGAAATGCCTTTGCCACCCCGTCGTTGGGAACGGAAATCCACCAATGGTGTTCGCTTGATGTAGCCACCCGAGGTGACCGTGACGACCATATCTTCGCGTTCGATCAGGTCTTCGTCTTCCATGTCTCCCGACCACTCGGTGATTTCGGTGCGGCGTTTTACAGCAAATTTTTCTTTCACTTCAGCAAGTTCATTTGAAATTATTTCCATGATCTGAGCACGCGAGCCCAAGATTTCAAGGTACTCACGGATTTTTTTAGCGAGTTCTTGCAATTCGTCTGTAACTTCCTTAACGCCGATCTGCGTTAGACGCTGAAGCCTAAGTTCGAGAATGGCGCGTGCCTGTGTCTCTGAGAGGCTATAAGTCCCATCATCATTTATCTTCTGTGTTGGATCATCAATCAATGCGATGTATTCTGCAATTTCGTGAGCAGGCCAGCGTCTGGTCATTAATTTTCTGCGGGCATCGGCTGCATCTGCCGAGGCGCGAATGGTTGCTACAACTTCGTCAACGTTTGACACCGCGACGGCCAAACCGCATAGGATATGACTGCGTTCGCGTGCCTTTCGAAGTTCATAAGCAACGCGACGCGCCACCACTTCTTCGCGGAAATCGACAAAGTTTGTCAGAAAGGTTCTAAGCGTAAGTTGCTCGGGGCGTCCGCCGTTAAGAGCCAACATATTACAACCGAAATATGTTTGCATTGAGGTAAAGCGGAAAAGTTGGTTAAGAACCACTTCTGCCGTCGCGTCGCGCTTAAGTTCGACGACGACGCGTACTCCATTTCGATCACTTTCGTCTTGGACATGAGAAATGCCTTCGATCTTTTTATCACGCACTTGCTCGGCGATTTTTTCAATCATGGCAGCTTTATTTACCTGGTAGGGAACCTCATCAATAATGATGGCATAGCGATCTTTTCGGATTTCTTCGATCCGGGTTTTGGCGCGCACGACAACACTTCCACGTCCCTCAAGATAGGCTTTGCGTGCCCCCGACCGACCAAGGATAATGCCTCCGGTTGGAAAGTCCGGTGCGGGTATATACTGTATTAAGTCTTCGCTTATCAGATCTGGGTCCAAGATAAGGGCCTGCACAGCATCAATAACTTCTCCCAAGTTGTGGGGTGGTATATTGGTTGCCATACCGACAGCAATTCCGCCCGCACCATTGACCAGCATATTTGGAAAACGCGACGGTAGAACAGTTGGTTCGCGATCTTTACCGTCATAATTATCCTGAAAATCGACTGTATCTTTGTCAATATCGGCTAGAATGAAGGCGGCAGGATGGTCCATCCGCACTTCGGTATAACGCATCGCCGCTGCATTATCTCCATCCATTGACCCAAAATTTCCCTGTCCATCCAATAGTGGAAGCGACATTGAAAAGTCCTGAGCCATTCTGACCAAAGCATCGTAAATCGCCCCATCGCCATGGGGGTGGTATTTCCCCATAACTTCTCCTACGGGGCGGGCTGACTTGCGATATGGTTTGTCATGACTGTTGTTGGTCTCATGCATCGCGTAAAGAATACGTCGATGCACAGGTTTCAAACCATCCCTCAAATCGGGAATAGCGCGACTGACTATGACGCTCATTGCATAGTCAAGATAAGATGTTTTAAGCTCGTCGGTTATGGAAACCGTGGGCCCTATGTATGTATCACCAGAGCGAGGTGTGTCGCCCTCAGTTTCATTGGAATCATTCGTGTCGTTCAATCAGAGCACTCGTTTTATAAAGGTCAACATTTTGTTATGCTTATGTTATCAGACTAACTATATATGGTGCAATGGGCAAGGTTGCTGCTCAACCATTTAACTGATGGTTCTACCCAGTTTTTCGGTCTTAGGGAATAATTTTTGTGTACTTACTTCCCTCTAAGCTTACACCAACTTTCAAGCCTGACTGTCCAAAAACGACCGCGACAATTGGGGCAAGGGCAGTTGTTGTCTCAGCGCGAATATTTTCCGCTTGCTCCCAGCTCGTCATGTCCAAGTCGCCCAACAGCGCCCACCCCTGCGAACTTTTGAAGTCTTCAATTGATTTGCGGGTCATAAAGAACAGAGCGTGCCCATGTTGCTGAACGCCAATCTGCAGACCATAACCTGCTGAGGTGACAGAATAATAGTCCTCTGTCGCTCCATTTACTCTGAGAGCACCGCGCCCGTATGAGCCTCCGTAAAATAGTCCCGCTTCCGTGACTAAAGGCACAACGAGCACCCCGGCTGCCTTGCCGCTCAATTCCTTGATGTTTGGGTGCTCAAGGTATAGCTCGGTTAAAGCTGCATCCACACGCGCATCGATCTTTTCGGCGTCTTCTTTGATGAAGTCGGTATTTACCACCGAGGGAGCACACGACGTTAAAACCATGCTTGAGATAATGAAAAGCGCAGTAAAAGCGCTTTTAAAAGGTATAGTTGACATATGACACCTGTATAAATCGATTACTGTATTTCTGCGGTCTTTGCCGCTTTATTCTCAGTATACTCCAGCTTTTCAATGCTGTCACTATCTCAGCCTGTGCGCGTTAGATTTGAGCAAGCTTACGCGCAGCTGAAAGCGCGAAATAAGTCAAAATACCGTCACAGCCAGCCCGTTTGAACGCCATCAAACTTTCCATCATCACACGGTCATGGTCTAGCCAGCCATTCAAGCTTGCCGCTTGCAGCATCGCGTATTCACCTGAAACTTGATAGGCGAAGGTCGGTACACCAAATTGATCTTTCACCCGACGGCAAACGTCCAGATAAGGCATGCCGGGTTTGACCATGACCATGTCGGCCCCTTCGGATAAGTCACGTGCGACCAAACGAAGCGCTTCGTCTGTATTTGCTGGATCCATCTGATAAGTGGATTTGTCACCTTTTAATGCGCCAGAAGCGCCAACTGCATCGCGGAACGGACCGTAAAACGCGCTCGAGTATTTGGCCGAATAGCTCATGATCATCACATTTTGATGGTCATGGCTCTCCAAGGCGCTGCGCATCGCGGCAATGCGATTATCCATCATATCGGATGGTCCGATTATATCACTGCCCGCTTCTGCCTGCGACAAAGTCTGTTTAACCAATGCCTCTACGGTTGTATCGTTTACGATCTCACCATCTATAAAAAAGCCATCATGTCCATTGATGTTGTAGGGATCGAGCGCAACATCTGTCATCACGGCAATATTGGGGACAGCTTTCTTGATTGCTCGGGTCGCTCTGTTGGAAAGATTATTTGGGTTCCAAGCCTCTGCACAATCGGCTGTTTTCAAAATGTGATCTGTGTAAGGAAATAGACATATTACCGGAATTCCAAGATCTGCGGCCTCTTTTGCGGCTTCTACCACGCGGTCGACGCTTCGACGCTTCACGCCTGGCATTGAGTCTACAGATTCTTCTATATTTTCCCCATCACGGACAAAAACTGGCCATATCAAATCATCAGTAGTGAGAGTGTTTTCTCTGACAAGTGCACGTGTAAGCGGGGATTGTTTTGTGCGACGAAAGCGAGCTGCTGGGAAAGGGGCGATAGTGGCAGAATTCATCAGGTGTTCTCCGAAATTTTATGGCACTTTGACACGTAATATTTGGCTGAGCAAGTTTTCGTAATTGGTTTGCTCTTGAACCTGACTGCATTGCCTCTAGATTGGGGACAATTAGGCACTTAGGAATTTTCACGGTTAAGCTATGGATTTGATAGAATTTCATTCATTTTCAAATGGTTGGTTTTGGCTCTGCATGATATCTTTGTGGGCTATTGCAAGTCAGGTGTTCGTGGGGCTGCCATATCATCACCTAAAGCTTGCTAGCCGGCATAGTCCTGAACGCCAAACGGTACTTGTACAGGCCGCGCATTTGAATGCCCAACGCGCGCTGTGGGGCTATCGGCCATTGCCAAAGTCTTTGATCTATGGTTTTGGAAGTTTTATCATAACATTTTGGGGGGTTGTGGCCTTTTCTTACAGTGTCGAGCCTCTGCAAGCCTCATTTCTTCTCGTTGTTCCAATTCTCCCAACACTTTATTTGCGCTGGTGTCTTATCGTTTGGATTGTTAAGGCTCTGCCTGAATTTGATGAGCTTTTTGAGAAAATTAGGAGCATTCGGTTTTGGACCCTTGTTTCTTCCTTTATGACGGTTTTCGTATCAACTTTTTGGGGCGTTTTTTTTCTTAAAAGCGGTCTTTCAATATAACTCGACCAGCGGCCTTTAAAGGCGAAAGAAAAAATGATGCATGACTCTCATATAATAGTTGGCGGTGCTCCTGAAGGGTATGATGCGCAACTTGTAATCAAAGAAACAGTGCGCGCAAACGGTCCAGTGATACACATCGCGCGCGATGATAAGCGCCTAGCCGCGATGTTTGAAGCAATTCGTTTCTTTGCGCCCGACATTCCGGTTTTTCAATTTCCAAGCTGGGATTGCCTACCCTATGATCGCATTTCACCGCAGGCAGATATATCGGCGATGCGGATGGCCACTCTGGCAGCACTTGTGCACAGGGTACCCGAACGTTTTATACTACTAACAACTATCAACGCGGTCACTCAGAAAATTCCGCAAAGAGCTATTTTAAAAGATTCTGTCTTTCGTGCCACTGTCGGTAAGAGAATAGACGAAGCGGCATTGCGCGGATTTCTGACGCGCATGGGTTTCCATCAATGCCCTACGGTTATGGAGCCGGGTGATTTTGCTGTACGCGGCGGAATTATCGATATTTTTCCGCCTGGCGATCTGGGACCAGTGCGCCTAGATTTATTTGGGGATATATTGGAGGGGGCACGGCGGTTTGATCCCGCGACTCAGCTTACTATTGAAAAGCTGAGCGAAATTGAATTGGCGCCTGTGTCCGAAGTGATTCTGGATGAGGCGGCAATTAAGCGGTTCCGCCAGAATTATCGCATCGAGTTTGGTGCAGTACGAATCGACGATCCGCTTTATGAGGCGGTAAGTGCAGGGCGGAAATATCAGGGCGTTGAGCATTGGTTGGCCTTTTTCCACGATCGCCTTGAGACGATTTTTGCTTATTTGCCGAAGGCAAGCATTACGCTGGATGATCATCTGACCCCAGCGAGATTAGCGCGCTGGGAGAGTATTCAGGATCAATACGAAACGCGCCAATTCGCATTAAACCAGAAAAGCAAATTAGATACTGTTTATAAGCCAGTTGCACCGGAACTGCTTTACTTGGACGATGCGGCTTGGACGCGCGCAGTTTCAGCGCATAGAGTCCTGCAGTTTCATCCTTTGGCGCAGCAAAATGGGCCCAACGTTATAGATGCAACTGGACGAATAGGTCGTAATTTTTCACCAGAAAGAAAGTTAGAAAAAGTAAACCTTTTTAGTGCTTTAGCAGATCATATTAAGAGTAAACTTGAATCATCTAAGGTCGTGGTGGCGAGTTACTCTGAAGGTGCGCGTGAGCGGTTGGCGGGATTGATCGAAGAAGAAGGGATTTTTAACCCAAAGCTAGTGTCGCATGTTCGGGATGTTGACACAAATGGGCTACATCTCGCAGTATGGGGGCTCGAGCACGGGTTTGAGGCACCGGATTTAACAGTCATCTCCGAGCAGGACGTTTTGGGTGACAGGTTGATCCGACAGGGGCGCAAAAGGCGCAAAGCTGAAAACTTTTTGACCGAAGCCCAAAGCTTATCTGCCGGTGACCTTGTGGTTCACGTAGATCATGGGGTTGGGCGGTTCACTGGGCTTGAGGTGATCACGGCGGCTGGGGCGGCACATGAATGTATTGTGCTTGAATATGCAGAAAGTGCGCGCCTTTACCTTCCCGTGGAAAACATTGAATTACTTAGTAAGTATGGACAAGACGAGGGTCTTCTTGATCGTCTGGGCGGTGGGGCTTGGCAGGCTAAAAAAGCTCGTCTCAAACAACGTATTCGGGATATGGCAGACCGCCTTATTCGCGTTGCAGCGGAACGGGCTTTGCGGCGCGCACCCATGCTGGATCCTCCCGTTGGCATGTGGGATGCATTTAATGCACGGTTTCCTTACGAAGAAACTGACGATCAGTTAAATGCAATTGAAGACGTCATGAGAGACCTCATATCTGGCATGCCGATGGATAGGCTCATCTGTGGGGATGTGGGTTTTGGTAAAACCGAAGTTGCGATGCGCGCAGCTTTTGCCGCAGCGATGTCGGGAGCTCAGGTGGCGCTTATTGCTCCGACGACGCTTCTAGCACGTCAACACGCCAAGAGCTTCTCTGAAAGATTCCGAGGTTTTCCAATAGAGGTTCGGCAATTGTCGCGGTTCATCGGTTCTGCGAAGGCGCAGGCCACCCGAGACGGCCTGTCAAACGGTACAGTGGATATCGTGATTGGCACGCATGCTTTGCTTGCAAATGGCGTCAAACTACAAAACCTTGGGCTTCTTATCATCGATGAGGAACAGCATTTTGGCGTTCAACATAAGGAACGGCTAAAAGAGCTGCGCTCAGACATTCATGTTTTGACTTTGACAGCGACACCAATCCCGCGCACACTGCAGCTCTCTCTTTCAGGAGTGCGCGACCTTTC
>JAQWKM010000095.1 GCA_029247845.1 Paracoccaceae bacterium
ACGTGGCGCAACTGCCGTGTTTTGACAATGCAGATCAGATCGAACCGTTGAGTGGTGGGATCACCAATGTCAATTTGAAAGTGACGGATGGTGATCGACGCTATGTGGTTCGGTTGGGGCAAGATATCCCTGAACATGGCATTCTGCGCTGGAACGAACTGGCGCTTAGCCGCGCGGCGGAAGCTGCCAAGATTTCACCCGCTGTCCATTATCACGCACTAGGGGTGCTCGTGCTAGATTTTATCGAGGCCCGAACCTACACCGAGGAATTTGCTCGTGATCCGGCGAATGTGCCGCGTATCGTTGAGCTATTGAAACATATGCACCATTCTCTGAGTGCGCATTTGACCATGCCGGTGCTCACCTTCTGGCCGTTCCAAGTAAATCGCACATATGCCACGCGGTTGCGAGCTGACGGGTCGCGACACTTTTCAAATCTGCCCCGGTTTATGGCTGCGCTGGACCAGCTCGAAGAGGCGACAGGGCCGGTGACGCTGGTCATTGGTCATAATGATTTGCTGGCCGCTAACATTCTTGATGATGGGGACAAGCTTTGGCTGATCGACTGGGAATATGGCGGGTTCAACACGCCTCTGTTTGATCTTGCGGGGTTGGCCGGCAATAACGGATTCTCCGAAGTGCAAGAGACGGATATGCTCGAGCAATATTTTGGTGTCCCCGCTACCACTCATTGGCGCGCCTATCAGGCCATGAAATGCGTTTCTCTGATGCGAGAGACGCTCTGGTCCATGACGTCGGAAATCCACTCTGACCTGAATTTCGATTATGCCGCCTACACCTTTGAAAATATGGGTCGGCTCGATGCCGCCCTGCAAGATTTTCAAAACACATAAGGACCTATCATGGCTTTTCCCTCATCTGCCAAGACCCTCATCATCGGAGGTGGCATCATCGGTTGCTCAACTGCTTACCATCTTGCCCAGATGGGTGAGGAGGTATTGCTGCTGGAAAAAGCAGCCCTGACATCTGGGTCGACCTGGCATGCTGCTGGTTTGGTGGGACAGTTGCGCTCTAACGCCAACATCACGCAGCTTTTGGGGTATTCAATCGATCTTTATAACAAACTGGAGCAGGAGACCGGTCTTGCTACGGGGTGGAAGATGAATGGTGGGTTGCGGTTGGCCTGTAACGAGGAGCGTTGGACTGAGGTGAAGCGACAAGCCACAACGGCGCATTCATTTGGACTAGACATGCAACTCCTGACGCCAAACGAAGCCCAAGATCTCTGGCCGCTGATGGATATTTCAGACATTGTCGGTGCGGCATTCCTACCTACGGACGGACAGGCCAGCCCCTCTGACATCACGCAGGCGCTCGCGAAAGGCGCGCGGGCTAAGGGGGCGGTTCTAAGTGAAAATACCCCAGTTACTGAGATTCTGACCGCACGCGGCAAACTAGTGGGAGTGCGCACGGCGAATGGGGATATCGCCTGCGAAAAGCTCGTTCTTTGTTGTGGGCAATGGACGCGCGAACTGGCCAAAACCATCGGCGTGACCGTGCCGCTTATTTCGGTTGAACACCAATACATGCTCACGGAAGCTTTCGGTGTCCCGACAGACCTGCCGACATTGCGCGATCCAGACAGGTTGACGTATTACAAAGAGGAAGTCGGCGGCCTGATCATGGGAGGATATGAACCTAACGGCATCCCTTGGGCGAAAGATGGCATCCCCAAGGTCTTTGATTTTCAGCTCTTAGACTCAAATTTTGATCATTTTGAGCAGTTGGTGGAGATGGCGCTGCCGCGCGTGCCAAAACTAAAAAGCGTTGGCGTCAAACAATTGATCAACGGCCCGGAAAGCTTCACTCCAGACGGCAATTTTATCCTTGGCGAGGCGCCTGAGATGGCAAATGTATTTATCGGAGCCGGTTTCAATGCATTTGGCATCGCTTCCGGGGGCGGTGCCGGAATGGCGCTTGCTGAATGGGTGGTCAATGGCGCCCCGCCCTACGATATGTGGCCGGTGGACATCCGCCGCTTCGGCCGACCGCATACCGATGTTGACTGGGTGCGCACCCGCACGCTTGAGGCCTATGGCAAGCATTACACAATGGCGTGGCCGTCAGAAGAACATGACAGCGGTCGTCCCTGTCGTCGCTCGCCACTCTATAACAGTCTCAAATCCGCAGGTGCTGTTTTTGGGGAGAAGCTGGGATGGGAGCGCCCCAACTGGTTTGCCGAAAAAAGCGAGGAGGCACGGGATATTTACACCTTTGAACGCCCCAACTGGCATGTGCCGGTGGGACGGGAACACCGGGCTGCGCGTGAGGCGGCGGTTCTTTTAGATCAAAGTTCCTTTGCTAAGTTTGTGCTGCAGGGGCCAGATGCCGCGGCGGCTTTGCAGTGGATTGCGGCCAATCGGGTCGATAAGCCGGTGGGGTCAATCATCTATACCCAGATGCTCAACGATCAGGGAGGAATAGAGTGTGATCTGACCTGCGTACGCACCGGGCTTGACAGCTACTACATTGTCACCGGTACGGGTTTTGCAACTCATGATTTCGATTGGATTCGCCACAATATCCCTTTTGGCATGAATGCCCAACTCGTCGATGTCACATCTTCTAATGCGGTGCTATCGCTTTTCGGTCCCAGATCGCGGGACATCCTGTCTTCGGTAACGGGTGCGGATGTGTCGAATGAGGCTCAGCCTTTTGCCACCACGCAGCAAATCGGCATCGCAGGATGCTCGGTTTTGGCTCTGCGTATTACTTATGTCGGAGAGCTTGGCTGGGAACTGCACCTGCCCACCGAATATGCCCTGTCTGTATATAAAATTCTGCACGAGGCCGGCGCTGAGTACGGTTTGCGCAATGCCGGTTACCGTGCGATTGAAACTCTGCGGCTTGAGAAAGGGTATCGGGCTTGGAGCTCTGATATCGGTCCAGATCATACGCCGGATGAGGCTGGTCTGGGCTGGGCGGTAAAAATGAAATCAAACATCGCTTTCAAAGGCCGGCAGGCTGTGGCTGCGCAACGTGAGGACGGGGTCAGGAAGGTTCTTGCAACTTTTACCACCAGTGGCGCTACCATCCTTTCAGGCCGCGAAACGATTTACCGCAATGGTGTACGATGTGGCTGGCTGTCTTCGGGAGGCTATGGCCACACGCTGGGTTGTTCGATTGGTATGGGATACGTGCGCGCGTCCAAAGAGATTGACCGCGATTACGTTTTGCAGGGAACCTATGAGTTGGAAGTGGCGACTGAGCGGGTGGCGGCTGAAGTCACGCTGAACCCGCTCTATGATCCGGGCATGTATCAGGTCCGAGGGTAGAGAAATGACGCAGCTTTCGGCCAAGCACCTTATCATCGGGGGGGGCATCATCGGCTGCTCCATCGCTTATCACCTTACCCGCATGGGCGAGAAAGACGTCGTACTTCTGGAACGTGCCAGCCTGACTGAAGGGGCGACTTGGCATGCGGCTGGCCTTGTGGGTCAGCTGCGCTCGTCTCGTAATACCACACGGATGCTGAAAAAATCGGTTGAGATGTACGACCGGCTGCAAAACAAAGAGGGCATGCTATTCGACTGGAAAAAAACTGGGTCGCTGCGTCTTGCGGTCACGCATGACCGGATGCTCGAGGCCAGACGACTGGCCACTATGGCGCGGAGTTTTGATCTCGAAATGGAGATCATCAGCCCCGCTGAAGCAAAAGTCCTTTTTCCATTGATTGAACAAAAAGGTTTGCAAGGTGCGGCGTACATCCCATCCGATGGCTACGTTGATCCAGCGTCGCTGTGCCAAGCCATCGCCAGAGCGGCGCGCAATCAGGGCGCTGATATCCGGCAGGGTGTCGAGGCGACTGATTTCACAATTCATGGCGGTCGGATCACTCATGTAGAAACTACTGCGGGCAGATTTGACGCGCAGAACGTCATACTTGCCACCGGCATGTGGAGCCGTGAAATCGGCGCTAAACTAGGCATCCGCGTGCCGGCTTGTGCGGTTGAACACCAATACATCATCACCGAATCCACTGGTGATGAAATCGGGCATTATCCGACACTGCGGGATCCCGAAAGGCTGGTTTATTACAAACCAGATGTGGGTGGCCGTCTTGTTATAGGCGGGTATGAAGAGGGTACATTACCGTTTGGTGATCCAAAAATTTTGGATCAATTCATACGGCAGTTGCTTCCAGAAAATCTTGATCGCTTCCTGCCGCTTGCAGAGCTGGCTGGGCAGGTGACCCCAGTTTTGAACGAGGTTGGTATCCGGCAGGCTATCAACGGCCCGATCCCGTACTCGGCGGATGGAGATTTTGTAATGGGCTGGCAGCCTGGTTTTGAAAATCTTATGCTTGCAACCGGGTTTCTATATGGGATTGCGGCTGGTGGCGGTGCGGGCGAGATGATTGCGGAATGGATTGTGGACGGTGCGCCCTCTCTTGATCTCTGGCCGCTCGATGTGCGTCGATTCGGTCCCCATCATGGGACGCGGGCGTTCATGTATCCGCGTGCAGTCGAGCATTATGCGCATCATTATAAAATGCGTTACCCAGGGCAGGAACATGAAGCGGTGCGGCAACTGCGCCTGTCGCCGCTATATGGACGCCTGAAGGACGCGGGCGCGGTCTATGGCTCCAAGAACGGGTGGGAACGTCCCCTATGGTTTGCGCCTGAGGGGGTGGAGCCAGTCGATCAGCTCGATTTTCTCGATCCCGGTTGGAAGGTTTTTGCTGCGACGGAGCACAGAGCGGTGCGGGAGCGGGTGGCGCTGATTGATCAATCCTCTTTTGCCAAGTTTGAGATTTTGGGGGAGGGCGCCCTCGATCTGTTGCAGTGGCTCTGCGTCTCCGACATGGACAAGCCCCTGGGTGCGGTTATCTACACTCAGATGTGCAACGATAGCGGCGGAACGGAGGCGGATGTTACTTTCATCCGACTTGGGGCGGGGCGCTTCTATATGGTCACGGGGGCTGGTTTCGGAGTGCATGACAGCGATTGGATCAGGCGCAATATGCCAGATGATGGCTCTGCCCATCTTATCGAAGTGACGTCAGGCAAGGCGGTTTTAAATATTGTGGGACCTATGTCGCGCGACGTTCTCGGAGCAGTTTCAGAAAGCAACGTGTCGGATGCGGCCATTAGCTTTGCCGCTGCGCGTGAGATCATCGTAGGGGCTGCGCCGGTTTTGGCTGCGCGGATCGGTTATGTGGGTGAACGTGGCTACGAATTGCATATTCCAACGGAATATGGCGCGCACGTGTATGACCTGCTTTGGGAGGCCGGGCAAAGTCTGGGCATTGCCAATGTGGGCTACCGGGCGATTGAAAGCCTGCGGATGGAAAAAGGATACATATATTGGTCCGGTGACGTGACGCCGGATTACACTCCGGTCGAAGCCGGAGTGGGTTTTAGGGTGCATCTGAACTCTAAGGGTGATTTCAAAGGTCGTGCGGTGCTCGAAGCACAGAAAAATGGAAATCTTAAACGCAAGCTTTGCACCTTTGTAACGAACACAAACCTGCCACTGACAGGCGGTGAAACCATTTTGATAGGAGATAGGGTCGTATCACTTGCCACATCCGTGGGGTATGGGCACACGGTCGAAAAAACTATTCTGCGCGGGTATCTCGATAGGATAAATTGGGATGAGAGGGATTTCATGCTTGAGGTCTTCGGGGAGCGCTATCCAATCACCTATGTAGAAGGTCCGGTCTATGACCCTGAAAATGCGGCATTGAAAGGTTAAGGAGAAATCACAATGACAGAACACAAACAACAGGTGATGGAGGCGCTGCGTAAGGCGCCTGAGTTTCAGGGTGTTGAAGCCGCAGATAGTATCACCCGACTGGGCGGGTTGACCAATCTGGTGCATCGTGTCGATCTGGGTGGGAAATCGGTGGTTGTTCGGATTCCCGGCGTAGGCACAGAGGCCTATATCGATCGGGCCATCGAGTCGCATAACGCCCGTGCCGCAGCACTGGCGGGCGTGTCGCCTGACGTAGTTTATGCAGATGCGGACAGTGGCTTAATGATTACCGAGACGGTTTTGAATGTCGAAACCATGACGCCGGATCTTTTCAAAAGCCGTGCTGGGTCGCCAGAACGGGCGGGCGCGGCGCTGGCGAAATTGCACAATTCTGGCGAGGTTTTTCAATTTCGCTTCGAGTTGTTTGAGGTGATTGACGACTATCTTAACGTGTTGTCTACCAAAAAGGTGAGCTTGCCGGAGGGGTATCACGATGTTGTTGCCGCTGCAGAACCGGTGAAGCGGGTTTTGGCGCAGGCAGACTTGCGGCTTGCACCGTGTCACTGTGATCCCCTTTGTGAGAATTTTCTGGATGATGGTGAAATTATGTGGATCGTTGATTGGGAATATTCTGGCATGAATGACCCACTATGGGATTTGGGCGATTTGTCTGTCGAATCTGGAATGGACGCAGGGCAGGACATGGAAATGATGGCAGCGTATTTTGGACGTCTTCCAACTGAAGCTGAACAGGGGCGATTGGTGATCTACAAGGCGATGTGTGACTTGCTCTGGACGCTTTGGGGGTTAATACAACTGGCTAATGAAAATCCAGCTTATGATTTTTGGGCGTACGCAACTGGGCGGTTTGCGCGTTGTAAAGCCTTAATGCAAGACGTTGATTTTAAACACCACGTTGAGGCAGTGCGGTTAGGCTAAACTTGGCCAATTGACGCTTGAGTTTGGAGTTAATCAAAACGGTTGCACTGTCTGAGTCTTTGGTTTGATCAGAATTCAGATAAATGGTGTCTTTAACACGGCTAGCCTCGTCAAACACATTACCAACTTTGAGGGCTGCAATCTCACTTGCATGGAGCCCGGAATAAAACCTTAGTGCCACTAAAATGTGATTACGAGTTTGATATCCTAGGGCGGTTACGATGGCAGAAAAACGCTTAAACTCTGCATCAGTTAGTAGCAGCTTGTTTCATCGTATGCCCCTTAAATTTGTGTTTTCTTACCAAAAATTATAAAGTCACACATTTTAAAAGCCGACCTAAAAAGACAGTTTTTTAACCAAGTGACCTAGTTGTAATTTTTGCGGTTTTATATTTCACTAACACTGTAGAATTGAAGCAGTAAAACATTCTGGGAAAACTGCCGCTTTTAACAACAAAAACAAGATGGATAATTATGTATACAAACGAAACCTAGCCTCTATTATGAAAATCCCTAGCTTTCCGAAAATATCAGACGACGGATAGGACATCTTTGCAATATCTACCTCACAAACTTACAAAAATAGAAGTAGCTGGCAAAATGGATACTGGGATAACCCAAGACAGAGTGGTTTAGGTAAAGTTAGATGAAGGCAATCATGTTAGCGGCTGGTGTGGCAGCTCGACTTGGATCGAGATCGATTCTCCTCCTGATTTCAGGTAGGCCAAATTAGATATCTTACCGCGTATATAAGCTACCAAAAATCAACACGCTGTATTGCAAAAAGAAACCTTGGAAAGCGGAAAAAGTGAAGTTCAAGACTTTTGAATAATTTTGAGCATCTAGCGAGTAATCAGATATGATGGGGCCTGCTTGCTGCCGCTCTCTACGCAGTCACCTATCTATCTTTCATTCGCCTATTGCGCTTTCCTCGCAACTGGTTGTTACCCAGTCAAAAAGAAGTCTTAACGACTGGCTTTTGGGGGGTCCTCACGATCGCGTGGGTAACATTATCATCAACTGGGCCAGATTTGCTCCGCTTAACTATCGCAACCACCTTCATAGGTACAATAGCGCTTATTATAGCGGCCCCTGCAATTTGTTTTCAACCAGCCAATCGGGCGGTAGAGTTTTTCGCAAAACATTCTGAGCACGCGAGTCTGTGGCTGCTTGGACCTGCTATTTTTATCTGCTTAATAATGCCAGTCAGCAAACTCCAGCCAATGCTGTTCGCTGTTATGGCTATCGAATTAGTTTGGCTTTTTCGCCAGTATTGGTCGCAGCGAAAGAGATTGATCTATCCATTGAGCCCTTCTGATTGCTCTGTTTTCAATGTGCAAGCCAGAGGTAATCTGAAATTATTCCGTCGACATAATGGTATCAGACAGTTGGTATTATTGGAAAATAATTGCAATTGGAAAGGGTGTACTAAAAATACGCCTCCCTGTCCGTTCAATCTATATGTCAATCGCCTTGGCTTAAATACAGCGCCCTGCTGTCGTCAACACATGCGCGATATCAGCCATTATGTCTCCGACTGCCTAGCTAAACTTGGAGCCATACACTGGCTTGAGGGAGGGAGCCTCTTGGGCGCTGTACGGGAAAGTGGTAAACTTTTAGAGTGGGAAGATGATATCGATATCTCAGTTCTACTAGATGAAGATACTAATTGGGAGAGGCTGTCAGTCCAGCTTGTTGAACAAGGTGATAAAGACGGCTACTTCGTCGATAGTTTCAAAGAGGCAGGCCTAATCTCAGTTTCCTTCGACCGGCCGAAAAAATGGCCTTTTAGATGGGAGCGTAATCGTTTGCGTGGAGAAATCCGGGTGGATATAGCAGTATATAGATACGCAAAAAGTTATGGCGAAAGCGTGCTCGAAAGGCGAAGCCCCAAAGGCGCTATGGCAGCTACAGAAAGCGGCGGTTATGGAGTACCGCTGGGGATAGTGCTGCCGACTTCTGAAATTAACTTTGAGGGAGGCAACATAGCTTGCCCGAAAAGTTCAAACGCTTATTTACGACTGCTTTATGGCGACTTTGAAAAAATCGAATATACCTATGTTAATCCCGCGGCAGCAAAGAAAAGGGTGCTAGCCGCAAAAGAAAAATAGCAGGAATAACTCCCTGAGAGATACATACACTCTGCAACACACGAGAGTTTTACTTTAGGCGAGCTAGATTCGCTTTGCAGTGGGTGTTGTTCTGTTCAACTAGCCTATCTTATGATTACACTCGTTAAGAAGGTCTTACAAAAAGAGGTTCCTATGAAAGTTGGTAGAATTACTAGCCTTGAGTTTAAGTCAGAAGATGGCGTTGACACTTTTGTTGATCTGCACCGGAAAAATTGTAGTGAGTTAGGTGCAGAGAGCCATTGTATCACAAGAACTGGACCATTCTCTGCTCTAGTACTCTCAATCTATTCTGATGAAGAAAACGCTGTTGCTTTGCAGGAAGTAAGGGAGAATTATAAAAATAGTACAAAACACCTGTTTAGCGACTACTTCTTTTATGAGGGCCAAATAAAACTACTCGTAAATGGCGAAGGTCACGACTTATTAAGTGTAGACAATCCACAAAACGACTGGAGGACCGAAGCTATTGAATTGCGAAAACAGGTAAAAGCCCAGAGTGTGCAACTAGAGGAAGTCAAAATAATGCTTTCGCAAGTTCTAGCTAAACTGCCATCATAAAAACTATTTCCTCCACCCATCTGCCAAAACACATTTAGGCTCCAAAACCCGCCAACCTCTGTGCTTAACTAAATAGCATAATGAGATGACTCACACAGATATGCAGATTGTAGTAGTGACATTGTTTGGTGGTGCTATAGCTTACTATAACACGCTAATGATATTGGTGGAAATCTGACTTACAGGGGCATAACATTTATGTAATTAACTGATTAGTATTTAAGCTCGATCAATTATTGTGGTGTACTCAAAAAATCACCAGTTTATATAGAAGAATGGAATGGGAAAGAAAACCCACTCTCATGCAGTGGTTACTTGGGATGTAAGATGTTGGTGGTAATTGAAGTCTTTGATAAAATTCTTGCAGATATTGTTTGGTTGCTAAAGAAGAAGAACCTGTGTGTAATCCTTTTTATTATCTTAGTTTTGGGTTTGGGTATTTTTTATGTTCTAGAGCTGATCTATCTTTTAAGCCGCTGATAGGAACCCTGTGATGTCCGTCATGTCTATAGGTCGAAATATTAATTTTATTGGATTGTTTACAGCAAATACGATCCTTGGGTCTGCAATGCCGATGCTGATTCTCTTGGGGGGGCTTGCGGGGCTGATGTTGGCTCCAACACCAGTTCTTGCGACCTTGCCAGCCTCAGTACAAACTCTTGCAGGGTTAATAGGAGCCGCACCATTTTCACTTTTAATGGGTCGTTTTGGCAGAAAAATTGGTTTCGTAGTTGGTGGAGGACTCGCAATCTTGGGAGCGTTGCTCGGGACGTCAGCTTTGGTTTTAGGCAGTTTTATATTGTTGTGCTTTGCGCACTTTGCGCTTGGTGCGGCTTTGGCATGCTATCAGTATTTTCGCTTTGCTGCAGCAGAAGTGGTTAGCTCTGAATGGCAACCTGTCGCTATCTCATTGATGGTCACATCTGGATTGATTGCAGCATTGGTCGGTCCTCAAATTTTCATTATGGCCAAGGATGTTCTTGTGTCAGCTCCATTGGCTGGCGCTTATGTGGCAATTGGTGTGCTCTCTTTGATAGGGCTGGCACCGTTAGTCGTTGTTAGTATTCCGCCTCTCAAATCTGTGCCGCACAATGGGGTAGATAGTTGGCTTTCCGCTCTTTCTGTTCTTAAACAGCATCCGGTTAGAACCGCCGTCAGCATCGGCGCCTTGGCTCAAGGCATTATGATTTTTATGATGATCCCAACACCTTTGGCGATGATTGAATACGGGCTGTCAGAAGCCGTTGCTGGTGATGTGATCCGTTGGCATGTCGTAGCAATGTTTGCGCCAAGCTTCTTCACAGGTTTCATGATCAAACGCTTTGGATCATGGCGTATTTCAATGACTGGAATTGTGTTGTTAATCTTGGCCGCGCTCGCCGCCGCGGCTGGTGTGTCATCTGGATATTTCTACGGGTCTCTTATTATCCTTGGGGTTGGGTGGAATTTTGGTTTTATAGGGGCGACAACCATGTTGGCCAACGCTGTCCCCGCAGAAGAAAAGTCTGTCGTTCAAGGTGTAAACGATACCCTTATAGCACTTGTTTCTACTGTATGCGCTTTTTCTGCTGGAATGATCATTGCTGGGTTTGGATGGACAACCCTTGCTCTAGTGGCATTCGCTGTCTTAGCACTTACTCTGGCCATACTTTATTTTGCAAAACCCTAAAGTGTCCGAAATTAACAAAATAATAAAGGTGAAGAACATGAGTGACGAAGCAGACCGATTAAAGATGATATTTTCAAGTCAGGGGGCTCAAGCATTAGACGAAGCGTTAAAGAATTTGCCTGAAGGCTCTCCTGTTCGTGAGGAACTGAATGAATGGCGAAAGACTTTTGAAGAGACGAGTTTTGATTAACGCAAAATAATGGTTGGCCTATTTATTGCCTTATAACTTTATGATGGATTTGAGATAGGCAGAAAAATGAACAAACAATGGGTAGAACAACTGCGTAAAGAGTTTACAAAAGAAACGGGCATTGACTGGCGCGACGAGTATTTCCAAGATTGGCTGAAAAGAAAACTACTGCCAAAAATATACAAACCACAAACACTTCACTAAGTAAAAAAGCGCCTGCAGAATTAACTGAGAGGGCCGAGGGAAACATGTCGGTTAAAAAGAGGTCGGGTACTATAACAAAATGATTCAGGTACTTTGCAAGAAGCAGACCAGCTTCCTACCCATTTAATTTATGCTGGGTGGTTTGTGTGAAACAGACAATAGATTGAAGCCAGACCCCACCCCGGTAGTATCCCCACTTTGTCAGAAGGGACTGCTACAGTATCCTAGTAATAAGATTATGTAGGGTTTAATTTGGTTTATTGGGAACCTAATTATAGCCTCAACTTTATAATAAAGTCCAAGTGACTTTAAGAATAACTGCTAGTCTACGTATTTGGTGTCAGTGCTGCAGCGCTTTTAACGCGCTGATAGCTGCTCTTTTCGTCTTTACTAATATATGCTTCTTTTGGCTTATTAAATTATTTCTTTAATAGTTCCTGAGATATTATATTTTATATCGTAAGCCACCTGAGCGCATTGGATATAAAGTCTGGGTAATTCTCTGAGAGTTTTGATAGTGTTTGTTCTTTTGAGCTGGAACCAAGAATTTCAGGCAGCGGTTTTGCCATAAAATCGCAAGCGAGATCAAAAAGCGAAGGGTAG
>JAQWKM010000129.1 GCA_029247845.1 Paracoccaceae bacterium
GCTTTGTGGGGTTTGCCCAACACCATAACCTCGACCTCGTCGCCCGGTGCAACTCCGTTGACCATAGCAAGGGCTAAAGACATACCAACTGTATAGCCATAGGTGCCTGAGGTTACACGCCCAACACCCCTGCCATCCTTGAAGATCGGCTCACCACCCGTTGCATCCGCATTTGAAGCATTGACCGCACATTCATCCAGATGTAGCAACACCATCTGCTCACGCGGCTCCTTTGCAAGCACCTCTTGCAGAGCAGCTTTGTTAAGGAAATCCTTATCCATTTTGCAAAGACGCTCCATACCCTGTTCGTGTGGCCAGTATTCTGGGCTATATTCGCGTGACCAGCTACCATAACCTTTTTCCACGCGCATAGACATCAGCGCGCGACCCCCAACAGGGCCAGCCCCAAATTCTTTACCAGATTCTAAAAGTGCCGTGTAAAGTGTCTTTTGATCTTCGGTCTTGCAATGGACTTCCCACCCCAGATTGCCGGTGAAGGATACACGTAGCGCGGTGACTTCGATACCTGCAAGCTCAATACGTTTTGAGCGCATAAATCGGAAATCTTCTGTGTTCAGTGACGCATTTGTTAACCGTTGCAAAATCTCGCGTGACTTTGGACCAGCTACATTAAATCCACAAACTGCCTCTGTGCGACTTTCAAAAGTGACTCCTTGGGGCAAAGGAACCGCGTCAAAAAAGCGTTTGTGATAGCGCTCAGCCATGCCTGAGCCCAAAACCCAATACTCATTCTCAGCCATTAAGGTGACGGTAAAGTCCCCAGCCAAGCCACCACGCACAGAAATCAGAGGGGTCAGGCAAGAGCGACCCACGTCCGTCGGCATCCTATTAGCAAAGACAGCATCGAGAAACTCGCGCGCCTTATCTCCGCAGACTACGTATTTTGCAAAGTTAGAAATATCGATAATACCGGCTTTTTCGCGCATCATTTTGCATTCTCTGCCAACTGGCTCCCACCAGTTTTGCCGGGTGAAGCCATTGGTATCTTTGACATCGGGTGCATCTGCAAACCAAAGCGGATGTTCCCAACCGTAATTGAGCCCCATGACTGCTCCCATCTCTTTTTGTATCTCGTAAATCGGACGGGTGCGCACAGGGCGGCCTGCCGCGCGTTCTTCATTCGGGAAATGAATACTGAAACGATGTGCGTATTGATCGCCAACACGGGATTTCGTAAACTCTTTACCTGCCCAAGCACCAAACCGCGCTATGTCCCAAGCAAACATATCGTATTTGGTTTCGCCCTCAATGATCCATTCTGACGCCAGAAGGCCAAGACCGCCAGATTGGCTAAAACCTGGAATAATGCCATTACAACAAAAGTAATTTCTAAGTTCCGGCGCCGGACCAAAGAGAACGTTACTATCAGGCGACCAAATCATCGGTCCGTTGATAACGCGTTTGATGCCAGCTTCTCCCACGGCAGGAACACGTTCAATTGCGCGCATCATATTTTCCTCAATGCGCTCAAGGTCGTCTTCAAACAGCTCGTGGCCAAAATCCGACGGGGTTTTATCTTCTGCCCAAAACCGGACATCGCGCTCGTATGCACCGACCAGTAAGCCCTGACCTTCTTGGCGAAGATAATATTCACCGTCCCTATCGGCTACAGACGGCAATCGCCGGTCCATATTTGCTATATCTGCAATGGTTTCTGTGACAAAATACTGGTGCTCAGTGGGTTGCAAAGGCAGCTCAAGCCCCGCAAGGCGTGCTACTTCGCGGCCCCATAAACCTGCGGCATTCACGACCCATTGCGTATGAATATCACCTTTGGGCGTTTCCACAATCCAGCTGCCATCCGACTTTTGAACAGTCGCTGTAACTGGTGTAAACCGGTAAATCTCTGCCCCTTTTTGGCGCGCGCCTGCGGCATAGGCAGCCGTTACTCCCGATGGATCGACATTTCCCCCGTCTGGTTCCCACATAATCGTGCGGATACCATCAAAATTCACCAAAGGATGTAGTTCTTCGGCCCGCTGGCGGGAGACTTCGTTAAAATTCATCCCATAAAGGTTGGCCTTCGCCGCCTGCAACTGCAATTGGTGTGACCGGTTTTCGGTCTGTGCAAGATAAAGGGAACCGGGTTGAAAGACACCACATCCCTGCCCCGTCTCTGCCTCAAGCTCTTTATAAAGGTTCATCGTGTAATGCTGAATGCGGCTAATATTTGTACTATCATGCAAACCATGAATATTGGCTGCCGCATGCCAAGTAGAGCCAGATGTCAGTTCATCTCGTTCTAAAAGCACAACATCTGACCAACCTAATTTCGTTAGATGATAGAGTATCGAACAACCGATTACGCCTCCGCCTATTACAACAGCCTGTGCATGGTTTTTCACGTCGTTTTCCTTTTAATGGCCATAGTGTCAGATTTAATGCATAAAATACGAAATGGCACATATCTGACATCTTATATCATAAAAAACGCTAGTTGCATCTGCCAACGTTTCAAAACTTAATGCCGACAGCGAACTTTCAGTTTACGACATGTCAGGTCGGACTCTGTGTTGTGAAGCATATTTATGCTGCGTAAAGTGATTTTAATAAAGGAGCTTAGAATGAAAAACAGCGTACGTGTTGTTGTTATCGGTGGAGGTGTCGTTGGATGCAGCGTGCTCTATCACCTGACGAAACTGGGGTGGTCAGATGTCATGCTTGTTGAGCGCTCTGAATTGACCTCCGGCTCCACCTGGCATGCGGCCGGCGGATTTCATACACTCAATGGTGATACCAACATGGCCGCTCTTCAAGGATATACCATCAAGCTTTATAAAGAACTGGAAGAGATAACCGGCATGTCTTGTGGTTTGCATCATGTCGGTGGCGTGACCCTTGCAAACAATCAAGACCGCTTTGACATGTTGCTCGCCGAGCGCGCTAAGCACCGTTACATGGGTCTTGAAACAGAAATTGTCGGGCCCGATGAGATCAAAAAAATTGCGCCCGTCACCAATACCGACGATATCGTTGGGGGACTTTATGATCCACTGGATGGCCATCTAGATCCCTCTGGAACTACCTACGCCTATGCAAAAGCTGCCCGTATGGGCGGAGCAGAGATTGAGACCAACACAAAAGTTATTCAAACCAATCAACGATATGACGGAAGCTGGGACGTCATAACAGATAAAGGCAGTATCCAAACTGAGCATTTAGTCAATGCAGGTGGGCTTTGGGCGCGCGAAGTGGCGGCAATGGCAGGTGTCTACCTGCCTTTGCACCCGATGGAGCATCAATATATTGTTACAGATGATATCGCTGAAATTTATGAGCGCGATAATGAGCATCCACATGTTATGGATCCCTCAGGCGAAAGCTATCTGCGACAAGAAGGTCGTGGCCTGTGCATCGGATTTTATGAACAAAACTGCCGGCCTTGGGCAGTTGACGGCACGCCTTTGAACTTCGGGCACGAACTATTGGCCAACGATTTTGACAAAATTAAAGACAGTATTGAATTCGCCTATAAACGATTTCCAGTCCTCAAACGTGCGGGCGTTAAAAGCGTGATCCACGGACCGTTTACATTTGCACCCGACGGCAATCCCTTGGTTGGGCCAGTACCAGGCGTACTCAACTATTGGTCTGCCTGCGGAGTAATGGCCGGATTTAGCCAAGGCGGTGGCGTTGGGCTTATGTTGGCGCAGTGGATGATCCAAGGTGAAACGGAACGCGACACAATGGCAATGGATGTGGCGCGGTTTGGTGCGTGGGTCAGTCAGGGGTATACTTTGCCGAAAGTCATTGAAAACTATCAAAAGAGATTCTCAGTTTCTTATCCCAACGAAGAGCTACCAGCAGCGCGCCCTCTTCGCACGACACCGATGTACGACATCTTTGATAGTATGGGGGCCGTTTGGGGCGCACAATACGGGCTAGAAGTTGCCAACTACTTTACTCAAGGTGATGAACCCCGCTACGAAACGCCGTCTTTCAGGCGCTCAAATGCTTTTGAAGCAACGCAGCGTGAAGTGATGGCCGTACGGGACAGTGTGGGAATAAACGAAACACATAATTTTGGAAAATACCGTATCTCGGGACGGCACGCACGAACTTGGCTCAACAAGATTATGGCAGGACGCATACCGTCAAAAAGCCGGCTTAGCCTAACACCCATGTTATCAGCCAAAGGCCGTATTATCGGTGATTTCACTGTATCTTGCCTAAGCGAAACAGAGTTTCAACTGACCGCGAGTTATGCCAGCCAATCCTACCACATGCGCTGGTTTTTACAAAATCAAAGCTCAGGTGTGGAGATTAAGAATATATCTGATCGATTGACGGGCTTTCAGATTGCCGGGCCAAATGCCGCAAAAGTTCTAGGCGCAGTGACCCAGAACAAAATTGAAAACTTCCATTTTTTTGATGTCAAGCGAATGGTCATTGGAATGATCGACTGCTTGGTACAAAGGGTCAGCTATACCGGCGATCTTGGCTATGAAATATATTGCAAACCAACCGAACAAAGACAACTCTGGCACAGCCTTTGGACGGCAGGCCAAACGTACGACATGAAACCGTTTGGCATGCGCGCAATGATGAGCCTCAGACTTGATAAATTCTTTGGCTCTTGGATGTCTGAATTCTCGCCTGACTATACAGCTAGCGAAACGGGTTTGGACCGCTTTATTGCCTGGTCAAAACCAGATGAATTTATCGGCCGTTCAGCTGCAATGGCTGAACGTCAAAGTGGTACAAAACGCAAACTCGTTGCGTTTGAAGTCGAAGCCGAAGATGTTGATGTGGTAGCTTATGAACCCATCTGGATTGATGGTCGGGTCGAAGGGTTTTGCACCTCGGGCGGATTTTCCCATTTCACACAAAAGTCGGTGGCCCTCGCACTGATTCCCAGAGAACTGGCACAGTCTGGTCTCTCCGTTAAGATTGAAATCTTAGGTAAAATGCGCAAAGCGCATTTGTTAGACCAGCCACTTTTGAAAGACCGTTGCGCGCAGGGTACTGGATGATCAACTTGATACAGCAAGGGCCTTATTTCAGTATATCAAAAAAGTGTTTTGCTGATGACTAGGCTCAAGCTATCATCTGGTATGGACGAAATAGCGATCATCATTCTCGCAGCAGGAAAATCATCGCGCATGCGTGGAAGAGACAAGCTGACACAACGTATAAATGGCGTCGCACAAATACGCCGTATCGCAAAGGCTGCCTGCGAGATTTGCGCCAACGTCTTTGTCACTGTGCCTGATGCAGCGCATCCAAGGGCAAGTTTTTTATTAGGACTGAATGTTCAGATTATATCTGTGCCTGAGGCGCATCAGGGGATGGGACGATCCATTGCATCTGGTGTTGGATGTTTGACGCATCAAAACCTGTCGGCAGCAATGATCATTCCTGCTGATATGCCAGAATTGACACAAATGGATCTAGAAACGATTGCAACAGCGTATCGCAGCCATCCTAATAATATTATTCAGGCCACCACACCTAGTGGGAAACGTGGGCATCCAGTCATATTTCCGTATTCTACGTTTGATCAGCTAAAGATGTTAAGTGGCGATGAGGGCGGACGTGCGGTGATTGAGGGGAATAAACACCTTCACCAACTTGTACCAATACCCTATTCACATGCCAGAACCGATCTTGATACGCCGGAAGAATGGCAATACTGGCTTGCAAATCAAAATTAGCCTTTATTAGCCTCTGTGCCTTAAAAATTAAAATATACATTTTTCTGCAAAGAGAGGTTACTAAATTAACAAGTGCTTATCTTTTGGCCATTTTCGTTTTGTATTCTGTCAGTGAGTAAGCTATGAATCTTGAAGTTATCCGCGGCTCCTTAGCTCAACTGGATAGAGCAGCCGACTTCTAATCGGCAGGTTGAGGGTTCGAGTCATTCAGGGGCCGCCATTTATATATGACTTTTAATTTTTTGAGTTGCTAAACTTAATTCTTGTATGATGTTTATACTTTTCATGTGGGCTAAGATAAGGGT
>JAQWKM010000159.1 GCA_029247845.1 Paracoccaceae bacterium
GACTGGCTCTTGGTAGTAAGGTATGATTTGTCACACAAAGTAGATGGTTGACAAGAGCTAGGCGCAATATGTTGATCCCCTTGGCTATTTTATTTATATATTCATCTTCATCATAGCATATCTTAAATCAAGTAATGGGCACATCCCTCTGCCAGAAAACGGGAAATATGAATAATAAGTCCTAATCTGAACGGCAGATAATACGTCTAAAACTGTTTAAGAAATAACTCCAAGCTACAAAATTTTAGTCCGATTTTATTCGTCTTTTCTATTAGCCAAGAAAATTGCAGACATGACAACAAACAATCCAACTATGAAAATAGAGGTGATAGTCTCATTTAAAATAGCCACTGCTAAAACTGTTGCAGAAAGGGGCGTCAGTACGATGTACATCGTTGCGCGCGACGGACCTAAGCGCGAAAGGCTCCAAGCAAATAATCCAAACTGCACCGGCACGCCAACTGTACCTAAAATCAATAAATAGAGAAATTCTAAACCGCTGAGACTCATAACAGAATTAATTCCAGATAGGCCTACAAAAAGGCTCGGAACAAGAAACCCAATTGCGATTGATATAACCGATACTAGCCATGCACCATATTTTTGAAAGTATCGCCGTGAAAATACGGAAAATAGAGCACCCTGGACTATAGCCAAAAACATGAAAAAATTGCCCGTTATCATACCGTTTGAAGTGACAGTTGTTGGAAGCCCGCTCGATACACCAATTGCCACTCCTGCAATGGCTAAAAAGCATCCCAGAGCTTTATATATATTTAGTTTTTCAACTTTGAAAAAGGCACCAAAAAGCAATGCTAATGTCGGCATCAACGACATGATCAGTGCTCCAAGAGACGCCGTTGTCAATTGCAGTCCTTTATTAAACGTCATCGGAAAGATAAAATAAAACAAAATGCCCAAAGCTGAAATCGCCAGAAAATCACTACGTGGTATGCTTAATATTTTAGAACGATAAGCTACACAGAATGGGACAACACAAACAAAGGCAAAAAAATATCTGACAAATGTTGCCTCTGAAGGTTGCATAGTATTCATGGCAAGACTTGTAAGGATAACTGAAAAGCCTGCGATCAAAGATGCAATCGCCGCCGACATATGAGCAATTAAAAAAGACCGGTCAGAGGATTTTTTTTCCACGGGCAAGCCCCTAATGACCTAAAGAAGAAAAAACACCCTCTATGAAGGTAAACAATTGTTAGCACGAAAATGTGAAGATGCTTAAATTACCTTACGGAATTGATATAATTTAATAAATTAAATTAAAATATTGTTTTAAGGGATTTATGACGTCGGTTATACTATAAAAAATCAATGTCAAAAGCTTTATGATATGCACTACCTTTTTCTTTTTCAGACTAAACCGTTAATCTTTGGCCAAAGGGCGCCTCACTTTGAGCTAAATATAGCAAGGTCGAAAAGAACTACATATCGATCTCTAAACTAGCTTAAAATATGTCGGCTTCAATTTAGGAATTCTCTGAAGAATTCCTGTAATTTCTGCTTGACATTGCGCCATTGGGCCAGCTTCAAACAACCAAATATGCGCCCAAGTATTCTCTCTCAGGGCCATCTTGCGCCAATGATGGAGGAATAACAGCCTGATGGCGGCATTATCCAAAGAATTTGCAGACTTAAACTCGTTGGCAAAAATACGTGCCATAGTGTTAAGTTGATTGGCAATATCAATTATATTGGAGGGAACGATACGATCTGCAAACCACGATGGAACATCAGTTTTGTCAAAATCTATATCCATCTTTCCCCAATCATCCGTAACGAGGGTTTGAGGTGCCAAAATGATATTTTTGAATAACTGGATGCCGACGCAAGGTTCAATAGCACCATTTGCGTAGTTTTTGCCATCTAGCAGTAACTTCCAGCCGTTGGGATATTTCACTGTCCTGCGATAGACATCATCATAAACTGCTGCTGTTTCCTGTAATCCATTTTGTGATAAACCGTATTCCACCTCGCGACCGGACTTTGCCGCATGAATCCAACCGTTTTTTTTTAGCCGGTGCAAAGCAACCCGGACTGCCTCCGGCTTGATCCCAATATGGCCCATCAGCGCACCTATCTCTTTGCCAGACAAGGACTGCGGATGGCCGTCATCCAAATCACCAAACATAGTCACGATAAGAGACCATGTCTTAATCGTCTCAATACTCATAAGATCTTGTATTAAAGTTCTAAAAGTGCGCACAGCGAGAGGATCCAAAATTAAGTTGTTAGGTGTTGCAAAGTTTTAACATAATCCTGCGGTTTCATTCTAGTCCTTTGACAAGGATAGTTAAGTAATAAAGTTAGATAGACGCCGGACACTGATATGCATTCATGGTCAAGAGTTCGTATTCTGCCACAAGTGCGTCGTCCTGATTGGAAATACTAACATGCCAGCGCACTTCGCCATAACTCTCGTTACGCGGCGTTTTATGTTTGACAGTCAAACACACTTTAATACTATCACCTGCCTGCACCGGCATCATAAAGCGTAGCTTATCCAGCCCTGTGTTTGCCAAAACTGGACCTTCGTCGGGTTGGACAAACAAGCCAGCTGCAAAACTCAAAAGCAGATAACCGTGCGCAACTCGACCGGGAAAAAATGGATTTCGCCTAGCCGCTGCATCATCCATATGCGCGTAAAACGTATCGCCTGTGAAATGCGCAAAATGTTCAATGTCTTCTGTTGAAATTTTACGTGACTTCGTTTTCAGCGTTTCACCAATCTCAAGCATGCCAAACGTGCGGGTGAACGGATGATCTGGTTCAGATGACTGCTCTGCCCCTGGCACCCATTTTTTACTAATTCGGGTTAGGATATCAGGGCTGCCTTGAACGGCTGTTCTTTGCATATAGTGCATCACGCCACGAATGCCACCCAATTCCTCGCCACCCCCTGCTCGACCGGGACCACCATGCAGCATTTGAGGCATAGGAGAGCCATGCCCAGTACTTTCTTGCATTGACTTGCGATTATTGAAATAGAGCCTACCGTGGAATGCCCCTGCGCTAAGTACGGCTTGGCGTGCAACCTCCGCGTCATTCGTGATCACAGAGGCAACCAGACTTCCCTGCCCACGATTGGCCAATTCAATCGCATGATCCATGTTGCGATATGCCATGATTGTTGAGACTGGACCGAATACTTCTGTGTCATGTACATTTTCTGCAGTGTCTGGATCGGGACAATAAAAAAGCATAGGGGGGACGAACGCCCCATTGCCCACTTCGGTTCCAATGACATCAAAGTTATCGGGATCACCAAATATCCGCTCAGCCTGCCGTCCGATCATAGATGCTTTTTCTAACACATTGCGCTTTTGCACATTTGAAACAAGCGCGCCCATATCTGTTTCGGTCAGGCGCGGATCTCCAATAGATGTACTGGTAAGCTGTGTTTTCAGTATTTCTATCATCGGGTTCAGATGTGCTTGAGGTACGAAAATTCTGCGAATGGCAGTACATTTTTGTCCAGCTTTGGTTATCATCTCACGCTTAACTTCTTTTGCAAATAAGTCGAACTCAGGACTACCCGGTGCCGCATCTGGCCCAAGAATAGAAGCATTCAGGCTATCTTGCTCAGCTATAAAGCGAATTGAATTTTCAATGAGTTGAGGCTGCGATCTAAGGTGAATAGCTGTGCTTGCTGACCCGGTAAAACTAACAACATCCTGAGATGTCAACCGAGAGATCGTATCGCCAATACTGCCGCAAACCAGTTGCAAAGCACCTTTGGGTAAAATCCCACTTTCTATTATGATGCGCACACATAGCTCTGTAACGTGGCAAGTGGCTGTGGCAGGTTTAACAATCGCAGGTACACCTGCAAGCAGCGTCGGAGCAAGTTTTTCCAACATGCCCCAAACTGGGAAATTAAATGCATTAATGTGAACTGCCACACCTTGCAGTGGTGTGCAGACATGCTGACCAAGAAATGTCCCGTTTCGCGAAAGCCGTTCGACCGAGCCGTCCAGATAGATTTGATCATCCGGCATTTCGCGTCGCCCCATCGAGGCAAAAGCAAATAGAGTTCCTATCCCACCATCAATATCAATTAAGTGGTCTTTTTGTGTTGCTCCAGTAGAAAAGGAGATGTCATACAGCGCTTGCTTTTTCTCTGTCAAAACCAAAGCAATCGCTTTGATCAATCTTGCACGATCATGAAATGTCATTGCCCAGAGTGATGGCCCACCAACAGTGCGCGCGAAATCGAGCATAGCATCAATATCAAGAGTGCTGTTCCCAGCACGTGCAATCAAGTCACCTGTGATGGCTGAAAATATCTGACGCGCTTCATCATCGCATCCAATCCATTTTCCAGCTGAAAAACTGCAAATTTCCTGAACGGTCATGATCTCTTCCTTTTCGATAATTACAGTTCAAAACTGCCCACTACGTGCCATTGAGATATTTCCTTTGGCACTAAACTTTCGACATTTTTGTCATGGATTGAGGACGCTGTAACATCTCACCAATCATTGACCAATCGGTCGGTTTATGTAATATATCTATAAGTTGTGCTATTTTGAAAATCAAGGATAGAAATATGTCTGAACACGGCAAGACGAGCCTGAAGTGCGTTATAAAATGTCAACAAGTGATCTGACATGACACCTCGAGAACGCGCAAAAAAATCATGCGAAGCCATGTGGAAAAATGATCGTTCCAGCCAATGGTTTGGTATGCAGATCGAAGATGCAGATGAAGGATCAGCCACATTGTCGCTTGTGGTACAAAAGCATCACACCAACGGTCACGGTATGTGCCATGGAGGTGTCACCTTTATGCTCGCTGACAGCGCTTTTGCTTTTGCCTGCAACAGCAGGAACCAAGCATCCGTTGCCCAGCATAATTCGATCACATACATCGCTCCTGCCAATCTAGGGGACACGCTAACAGCGACAGCAAGAGAGGTTAGTCTCGTTGGGAAAAGCGGTATTTATGATGTGAACGTAAGCAATCAGGACAATTTAAACATTGCCGAATTTCGAGGCTCTTCTCGGAGTATTCGTGGCCACCTTTTCGAAGAATGAATTGCGGAGAATTTAATGAAAGATTTGACCCCTGACAGAAAAACACTCGATCCTATTGAAATTGCTTCGGTTGACGAAATCCGCGCCCTGCAGTTGACAAGACTGCAATGGTCTTTGCGCCATGCTTATGAAAATGTGCCAATGTATTGCCAGCGTTTTGATACAGCAGGCGTTCATCCAGATGATTTGAAATCACTTACAGACCTGGCCAAATTTCCCTTTACATACAAAGACGATTTGCGGGCTAATTATCCTTTCGGCCTGTTCGCTGTACCGCGTGAACAAATTATCCGGGTCCATGCATCATCGGGGACAACCGGAAAACCCACAGTGGTCGGCTATACCAAAAACGATATCGATATGTGGGCTAATATGGTTGCCCGTTCGATGCGGGCAAGCGGGACCAAACCTAATGATATTGTTCATATAGCCTATGGATATGGTCTTTTCACCGGTGGCTTGGGTGCCCATTATGGCGCAGAGCGGCTTGGATGCACTGTGGTGCCTGTATCAGGGGGTATGACCGAACGCCAAGTGACACTGATCGAAGATTTCAAACCCTCTACAATCATGGTCACACCCTCCTACATGCTCAATATCTTAGAGCAGTTCAAAAAAGTTGGGATCAATCCTAGAAAGACTTCGCTTGATGTCGGCATATTTGGTGCCGAACCTTGGACTAATTCAATGCGCAAAGAAGTCGAGGCTGCCTTTGATATGCACGCGGTGGATATTTACGGGCTGTCCGAGGTTCTTGGTCCAGGCGTGGCAAACGAATGTGTTGAGACAAAAGATGGCCTACATATCTGGGAAGATCATTTTTATCCTGAAGTAATTGATCCGCAGAACGGTGAAGTTCTGCCTGACGGGGAAATGGGAGAATTGGTTTTCACAACGATCACCAAAGAGGGGCTGCCGATGATCAGATATAGATCGCGGGATCTTACACGCCTTTTGCCAGGCACTGCGCGCTCTATGCGCCGCATGGAAAAAGTGACAGGAAGATCAGATGACATGATCATCCTAAGAGGCGTCAACGTCTTTCCAACCCAAATAGAAGAACAGGTTTTAGCCATTTCTTCTCTGGCTCCTTATTTCCAGATTGAGCTGTCCAAAGATGGTGCAATGCATCAGATGAAAGTGCTAGTAGAATCTCATCCAAACAGCGCCTTGGCAGAGGATAAAAAAGCCTCAAGCCAAGCCCTTGCCATGAAAATAAAAGAGACCATCGGCATCTCGGTCAGCATCTGCGTTGGGGATCCCGGAAGTGTGGAACGTTCACAGGGCAAGGCGCGCCGCGTCGTTGATTTGCGCTCAAAGGATTAAACGGTTGGCACGCACAATTGCAAAAGATCATAGAGAGAAACGTATGCATATTTTGGCGATCGCGGCTGAAGTTTTTGCAGGTGAGGGAATTGCCCGTGCCTCCATGAGCAAAGTTGCCAGGAACTGCGGTATTTCAAAGGCAAATATATATCATTACTACCCAAGCAAAGATGCGTTGATTTTTGACATATTAAACAGTTATCTTTCTGCGTTGCGCGACCAGATCTATGGCTTAAGCCTTGAGGCATTATCCTGCGAAGATAAACTTTATCTTATCACCCGTGAAATCTTACTCGCCTATGAAGGGATGGATCACGAACATAAGATCCAAACCGAAGGTCTTGCTTTACTGCCAAAGGCCCAACAGGAAATATTGAAAAGCTATCAGCGCGATATGGTCGAGCTTGTATCACGCGTCCTTGCCGAGATTGCACCGCCCCAGATATCCAAAGATGCCAGGCAGATTAAGAATGTTACGATGTCCGTGTTTGGCATGCTGAACTGGTTTTATAAATGGAACCCAAAGGCAAGCCGCTCTGCACGGGCAAGTTATGCCGAGACAGTCGCGTCACTCACACTTGGCGGCATCAAAGGGTACAAAGTCAATTAATGTCCCGCCTGATCGTAATCCCAAACGACTTTGTCCGACTTCGCATAGCTTTGGCATGTTAAGACAACGCCAGCTTCAACTTCGTAATCCTCTAAGGCGTGATTGGAGATCATTTCGACTTCACCCGCAACCACTTTGGCTTTGCAAGTTGAGCATATGCCAGCACAGCAGGCAAAAGGCGCGTCTATATTGTTTTGCAATGCCGCTTGTAAAAGACTGTTTTGCGACGAGACAGTAACATTTCGTGTCTCGCCATTTAATGTAACCCGACCCGAGATACCTTTATCAGCATTCTTTACAGATATCGCAGGAACCTTAGCGCGCCCCGGCTGGCCACTTGCAAAAAGCTCAAACCTGATTTGGTCTTTGGACAGACCTTTACTTTTTAGGGCCTCAGCTATCGCCAGCATCATCAGTTCTGGCCCACAGATATAAGCCATAGAGACAGAGGTAACATCTATCCAATTTGCAAACAGCAATTCACATTTCTGTGAATCCACACGTCCAAGAAACAAATCAATGTCTTGGCTTTCGTCTTCTAGAATATGAATTATATTTAAGCGGCACATGTATAGATTTTTGAGATCTTCCAATTCTTCGCGAAACATAATCGTATTTGGATTTCGATTAGCATACACCAACGTGAAACGAGAAGTTAATTCACTGGCTAATACTGTTTTGAGAATGGACAGGAGTGGAGTAATTCCCGACCCTCCAGCGAAAGCTAGATAATGGGGATCAGAGACTGAAGGCGCAGCATAAAAATTCCCCTTAGGCGCCATCGCCTCGAGATGGTCACCCACTTTCAGCTCAAAATTGGCCCACGTTGAAAATGCCCCACCATCAACGCACTTTATGCCGACCTG
>JAQWKM010000167.1 GCA_029247845.1 Paracoccaceae bacterium
TACTGGAGGCTATCGGTTCGACGGCGTGCCAAGTGCTGGGTGCTTTGCCATTGCATTGATATGCCTCAGATTAGCCTGTGCAGGGTATTAGGCACATGTGGTCGCACCGACTGTATCGAAATAACACTGTTACGGGCGGAGTGTAGGCCGCGTTATCGGGATTGATAAATCCAATTCGTGCGCAATGCGCCTGACATTGCATATGGTCTTCTTGGGTGAAATTGCCAAACCGCGCATGCCATGTAGGATTATATTTTCCTTGATTGGCCGTAGCAAAGCTTTCAGGTATAAGGCGACTTTGAACGAATTAGTCTGTACCTCTTAGAACTTTCCTTAATAGGTTCTGATCAATCCAACTAATCGCCCTTGTACTTTGACTTTTCCTTGCGGTAGAATCCGCGTTTCATACGCAGGGTTTGCCGCTTCTAGTGCAATGGCTTCTCCACGGTGGAAAAACCGTTTTAGGGTGGCTTCATGATCTTCTACTAATGCCACCACTATATCGCCGTTGGTCGCAGTGTTTGTTTCACGAATAACCACAACATCTCCGTCATTAATGCCAGCTTCAATCATCGAGTCACCTTTGACCTCCAGAGCGTAATGGTCACCTGTACCTCGCAGCATTTGCCCTGGGACCGCGACGCTGTGTGATACCTGCGAAATCGCTTCAATCGGCACACCCGCTGCGATGCGTCCCATCACAGGCAGTTCCATCGCGTGCATCGTTTCAACGGGTGTTGCGCCACTCGGTCGGCTGTCAGGTTTTCCGCCTGCAATTAGTTTTGGCGTAAAGCTGACCGCTTCCCCACCAAGACTTTCGGGCAATTTTACAATTTCTATTGCTCTTGCTCGATGCGCAAGACGCCGGATAAAGCCACGCTCTTCCAATGCGGTGATCAGCCGATGTATGCCTGATTTTGAACGCAGATCAAGAGCTTCTTTCATTTCATCAAAGGATGGCGGTACACCCTCTTTTTGAAGCCTTTTATTGATAAAATCTAAAAGATCCAACTGTTTGCGCGTCAGCATTGCTTACCTCCATAGAAACTCTCTGCTCTGTGTTCTATATGTGTTCTTGTTTTGTGTCAAGCGTAGTGGCGTATGGATTTAAATTGGCAGATATTCGAGCATATCTCCAGAATGTGCTTGCGGCGCATAAATGTCGCGGATAACGAGGGCATTTGCATTAGCCAAAATGCTCAAAAGTGAGCTGTCTTGTCTTTTGGCAATATGTAAACCGTCGGAAGCCAATACAGCTCGACAATAGTGTTTGCGCTCTCCATTCGCCTTGATGGCATGCGCCAACGGCGCCCTCATTGTTTCTCTAGCAGCGTGTCCAAGCCCAAGCATCGCATTTAACATAGGTACTAGAAAAACATGTCCACACACCATGGCAGAGACTGGATTTCCGGGAAGTCCTACTAAAGGTGTATTGTCAAATTGACCGGCCATGAGCGGCTTACCCGGACGCATTGCGACTTTGTAAAAATTCTGTTTGAAGCCGCGTTCCGTGGCCGCTTGTGCGACTAGATCATGATCCCCAACGGAGGCTCCTCCGATTGTCACGATGAGGTCTGCGCCTTGTGTCAGATCAAAAACGGATTTTAACGACAATAGAGTATCTCGCGCTATGGGCAAAATCTTTGGGTGTGCCCCGTTGTCTTCAAGTAGGGCCGCAAGGCCAAAGGTATTAGAGGCAATGATTTGATCGCGTTCAGGATTTTCGCCGGGCATCACCAGCTCATCGCCGGTTGAGATCAATGCCACAACAGGTTTTTTAAAGACCGTTACCTCAGCCACATTCATAGAGGCGAGCAACGCAATATCTGCAGGTTTAAGACAACAATGGGCTGTGATTTTGTGTCCGACAGAAAAATCACTTCCTGCCGGCCGTATGAAATCCGATTTGGTGATATTTTTGCCAAGAGTTATCTGATTTGCGCTGCGCTGCACATCTTCTTGGGTGATAACCCTTTTTGCACCACTTGGGAGGGGCGCGCCCGTAAATATCCGAACGGCCTGTTCCAATTTGACCGACCCTGAAAAATGATGGCCGGCTGCAGCTTCGCCAATAACGTCAAATGTCGCCCCGGGACCTGCATCGATATCAGAAATCGCATAGCCATCCATAGCTGAGGATGGAAATGGGGGTTGATTGCATTGCGCGATAGCATTTTCGGCAAGGACGCGCTTGTGCGCATGTTCCAGAGGCACAACTTCGGTGCCCATTGGTCGAGACAATTGAAAGAGGGTCTCAAGAGCATTTTCGACAGATATCATGGCGCTTCGTATCTCCCTGATTTTCCGCCATCTTTAAGCAACACTTTAATACCGCCGACCTCCATGGTTTTATCAGCGGCTTTTACCATGTCATAGACGGTTAAGGCGGCAACGCTGGCAGCTGTTAACGCTTCCATTTCTACGCCTGTCTGGCCGGTGGTTTTAACCGTTGCGTTGATCTGCACGCCGGGGAGGTCAGGATCAAGAGTTAGCTCAACAGAGACTTTGCTAATCACAAGCGGGTGACATAGCGGGATCAAATCAGGCGTCTTTTTAGCCCCCATGATGCCGGCAAGCCGGGCGATGCCGAGCACGTCGCCTTTTTTGGCGCTGCCTTGAGAAATCATGTCAAACGTCGGAGGTTGCATCTTGATCCACCCAGCCGCGACCGCAACCCGGTCAGTATGTGCTTTTTGTGAGACATCAACCATATGGGCCTGACCTTGATCATCAAAATGAGATAGTCCCGCCATTAGCCATCCCCCCGGATCGGATTTGCCAAAATATGCTGTGTTGCCTGACGCACATTTTCTTTTCGCATCAAGCTTTCGCCAATCAAAAAGCACCGTACTCCATAAGCGGCCATATCTGCCAAATGTTCCTGCGAGGTCAGGCCAGACTCTGAGACGATCAATCGGTCTTTGGGCACCCTACGCGATAAATCCCGTGTTGTGTCTAATGTCGTCTCAAACGTTTTCAAATTGCGGTTGTTAATACCGATCATTGGTGATTTTAGTTCAGCTGCACGCTCAATCTCTTCCGCGTCATGCACTTCAATTAAAACATCCATACCCCATTCAAAAGCCGCTTCTTCAAGCTCGATCGCTTGCGCATCGCTGGTTGAGGCCAGAATGATCAAAATACAATCGGCTCCCAAAGCGCGGGCTTCTGCAACTTGATAGAGGTCATACATAAAATCTTTGCGTAAAGCGGGCAGGGATGTGGCTTGGCGCGCTTGCACCAAATAGTCTTTTGCCCCTTGAAAGCTGGGCGTATCGGTCAAAACTGATAGACAGGTGGCGCCGCCATCATCGTATTCTTTTGCAAGGGCTGTTGGATCAAAATCACCCCGAATGAGACCTTTGGATGGCGAGGCCTTCTTTATCTCCGCAATTAGCCCATATCCGATCTTGGATGCTGTCAATAGCCGGTCATAAAATCCCCTTGGCGCTGTTGCTGCTTTTGCCTCGGCCTCAACGGTACTGAGTGGTTTATGCGCCTTATCAGCCGCAATTTCTTCAAGTTTATAGGCTTTTATGCGGTCGAGAACTGTATCGCTCATGATGCCTCCGATGTAATTTTAACAAGCAGATTAAGCTTGTTTTGGGCGGCTCCGCTATCGATACTTGTGCGAGCTATGTCGACCGCTTCTTGCTTACTCTCTGTTTTGCCAGAGACGAGCAACGCCGCGGCTGAGTTTAACAAGACTGCCTCTCGGTAGGCAGATTTTTCACCGTCGAGCAGGTTGCGCATTGCCTCGGCGTTTTCAGCCGGTGTTGCACCCAAAATATCTTCAAAAGGATATGGGGTCAGGCCAAAGTCTTCGGGGTGGATCTCTGCATTGTCGATTGTGCCATCTTCGTTTAGCATTGCGACCCAGCTCATTCCTGATATGGCGAGTTCATCTGTACCATCGCTTCCATGCACGAGCCATGCTTTTTCCGATCCCAGCTGAGCCAGAGTTTGTGCCATTGGATGGATTAATTCGCGTGCATAAGCCCCTGTAAGTTGTCGTTTTACGCCAGCTGGATTGGTCAAAGGGCCAAGTATATTAAAGATGGTTCTCGATCCAAGTTCTGAGCGCACTGGACCGACGTGCGCCATAGCTGGGTGGTGCATTGGCGCCATCATAAAACAGATCCCTGCTTCGGCCAATGTCTGCTCTACGGCAATCGCACCAAGCATCACTTTTACACCCAATTGGCCAAGTGCATCTGCAGCACCGGATTTAGAAGACAGGTTTCTGTTTCCATGTTTGGCCACCGTGACGCCCGCACCTGCAACGACAATTGCGGTTGCAGTTGAGATATTGAGCGTACCTTTACCATCACCACCAGTTCCTACGATATCCATGGCTCCAACGGGGGCGGCCACTTTGTTGCATTTGGCCCGCATTACCTCTGCTGCTGCTGCAAACTCATCAACTGTTTCGCCGCGTGTACGCAGTGTCATTAAAAACCCGCCGATTTGTGCAGGTGTGGCCGCACCTTCAAAGAGTATTGTAAATGCATTCCTTGCTTCGTCGGGTGACAGCGGTCCATTTGCGGCTGTTGAGATCAGTGGCTTTAGGGCGTCGCTCATGCTGGAACCTTTAAGTTACTGGTAAAATTCTTGAGCAATTTATGCCCATGTTCAGAGGCGATGGATTCGGGGTGGAACTGGACGCCTTCGATCGGAAGTGTTTGATGCCGCAATCCCATAATCGTTCCGTCGTCTAATTCCGCAGTAATTTCAAGGGTGCCTGGTAGGCTTTGCCGTTCTACGATCAAGGAGTGGTACCGGGTTGCCTTAAAAGGGCTTGGCACGTCTCTAAAGAGGCCTTGAGTTGTATGCTTTATCTCGCCTAGTTTCCCATGAACAATCTCATGGCATTGCACTACTTTCCCGCCAAATGCTTGACCAATTATTTGATGGCCAAGGCAAACACCAAACAGAGGTATTTTGGTTTCCTTGACCGCCTCGACCAAAGCTAAACATATACCGGCCTTATCTGGATTGCAGGGCCCTGGTGACAGAACAATGCCCGCAGGGTTTAGCGCCAAAGCTGCTATTGGGTCCAATTCATCGTTACGCTTGACAACCACGTCCTGCCCAAGATCACCAAGATAATGAACAAGATTATATGTAAAGCTGTCATAGTTATCTATTAGCAATAGCATCGTATTTCTCTCACGTGTCTGACTTTTTGGACTGGCCCAATCGAACAAGCTCCTATTATAAGTGCTCAGGGTTTTTTCCAACCGTCAAGTGGCAGTTTTAAATTACATTAACAGTCAACATATTAAACGCTGGTCTAAGAGAGACCAATCTCAATGGATTTGAAAGAAGAACCAAACGTAGTCAAAGAGAACTCTTGCGAAAAAAAATTACCATAAATCCAAGTCTCTTAGTCAGCGATGGAGGCGATCATAGGGCAATAAAGGGTAGATTTAAGTCCTATACCTTAAGTAATCGTTGAGGAGAGCTTAAGAACAAGGGATGAAACAGCGTAGATGCTTTAAAAGATGAATTCCTAATGCAAGAGGCAACACAAGCAAGCCAGTCACCTCAAACCCCCTCATTATCCCAAAATGCTGTGATCTTAAGCTGGCAATGTTTCTGTCTAGGTTGCAAACCCAACTTCCAAATATGGATCTCGATACAAAAAATGCTCAAGTAAGCCTACCTGAAGATAGAAACCACGCATCAGACGACGTGACATTAAAACAAGGCGTGGCTACTCTGGATAAAGAAATCACGATGCCAAAACGCAAATCAGATGAACTGATCTCTGGTACTGCGCTCGATCTAAATCACTATCCGCTTTAGGCTCTGATACATTGGATCTCGACTGGCAAAATCTGCCAACGACAAGAGCTCAGACAACACTCTCACGCCATTAGTTGAAGATATTTTGGAACGTGAGGAATTTGTAGAGTTACCAGTGAGCACAATGATATTGCAGCCTGCTATCGAGCAATATGGGGCGCCTTATATTGATGCAGCAGGTAAACATCCGATCTTGATTCGGTTGATCGATGAGCCGAAGAATCGTCTCGAACCTTCGATTCTGGTGGTGCTAATTTTGCCTGTTACTTTAGCGGTTGTCTCGAAAATACCCGCAGATAAATCTTTGGTCTGCTATTACAGAAATCAGAGTTTTGAAGTTGTGGTACCGATAGATTACCCCGAGAGAGCAAAAGCGAAGGGCGTAGAAGTTGTTCTTTCGGCCGTTTTATCGAATATGAAAGAAGCCGTTGCAGTCATGGAATACACGTCTCTCTGGAAAAGTACAGATTTCCAAAGAGACGTCTAAACAGACTGATGATATTATACAGACCAAGGGGTATGGTTTTCTATTTTACGAAAAAGGCTTAAACAACGGCCTATAATTTATGATGAAAATCTCCGCCCCTGCGAAGACTATTTATCGGGCTCTTGATAATCAACAAAAAGACGAAAGAACCATTCCCCGGTTCCTGAATTGCGCAGCATTTGGGACGCGTCATCAACGCTATGCAATTATCGGTGATCATGCCAGATCACTTACGCTAAGCGCTTTTATATTTCGGAACCGACAAGAGCGATCTAAATGTATTCGTTAAGGTACCATTATCTCAGGTGCTACTCTTAAAATAAAAGACATTATAATAAAGAGCACTGTGGTCGCTTAGCTTTTGCGCGACCTGCCGTCTGCAAACATAGCTGCGTCTGCGGCAGCGCGGCGGATTGCATTTGATTTGTGAACGGTCTCCATAAACTCGGATTCGGCATCGCTGTCGTAAACCACGCCACCGCCCGCTTGAATATAGAGTTTCTTGCCTTTGACGATTGCTGTGCGCAGGGCAATACACATATCCATGTCACCAGCTGCACTAAAATATCCAACACCACCGCCATAAACACCGCGCTTTTCTGGTTCCAATTCGTCAATAATTTCCATTGCCCGAATTTTAGGTGCGCCAGACACAGTTCCGGCTGGCATGCCTGCAAAGAACGCAGACAGCGCATCATGCTCTTCGGACAGCTGACCCACTACATTCGAAACGATATGCATAACATGGCTGTAGCGTTCGATAGTAAATTCTTCCGTCGGACGCACTGTGCCTATCTTTGCGACACGTCCAACATCATTGCGACCCAAGTCAAGCAGCATCAGATGCTCTGCAAGCTCTTTTTTATCGCTCATCAGATCCCGTTCAAGAGCCAGATCCTCCTCTGGCGTTGCGCCGCGCCGGCGTGTCCCAGCGATGGGGCGGATTGTGATCTCTTTACCGAACACCCGGACCAATATCTCGGGGCTTGCGCCAATCACCTGAAAGCCTCCAAAGTTAAAATAAAACATGAAAGGCGAAGGGTTCGTGCGCCTGAGAGACCGGTAGAGCGCGAAGGGGGGTAAGGGAAAATCTTGTGTCCACCGCTGGGCTGGAACAACTTGGAAAATATCGCCAGCACGGATATACTCTTTCGCCTTTTCAACAGCCTCCATGTAGGCTTGTTTGGAGAAATTCGAAACGAACTCTGTGTTTACGGATGGCACCCCAAGATCGCGTGGATCAGGCAGTGGACGCTGCAGGTCTCGTATGGCGTCTATAACGCGTTCCGCAGCTTGAGCGTAGGCTGCTTTCGCGGTTTGTTCCTGCGCAGTCCAGACAGGGGCGACAAGAATAACTTCCCCTTTTACGCCATCTAGAACTGCTACGATAGAGGGGCGCAGGAATACAGCATCAGGCAGGCCCATTGAATCTGGGTTCACATTTGGCAGGTTTTCCACGAGGCGGATCATATCGTACCCCATATAGCCAAACAGTCCAGCTGAGGCCTGTGGTAGATCTTCTGGCAGATCAATGTGGCTTTCTGCCAGCAAAGCACGAAATGCATCCAAGGGGGGTGCATCTTGGACTTCGAATGCATCGCTATCAAAGCGTGCAGATCTATTGAGATAACTTTTTTCTCCGTGGCATTTCCAGATTAAATCTGGCTTCATGCCAACAATTGAATACCTTCCGCGCACCTCTCCTCCGGTTACAGACTCAAGTATAAAAGCATTTTTTCTTGCGTTTGTGAACTTTAATAGAAGTGAAACAGGCGTATCAAGATCAGCTGCAAGCCGAGTAAAAATTATCTGATTTTTACCAGCTTCGTAAAGTTTTTCAAAACTGACAAAATCAGGAATAATTGACATCTTGTGACTTACTGAAAACTATTGTGCACGGCGTTGAGGGACTGCTCGTTTATCGCTACGGTCGCGCGTTGTTGAACTTGGCTCATATATATTTGGAAGATGTCGTTGGATAGGCTCTGATTTAACTGTTCGCTTATTCGTGTCTTCACATTCGCAGCAATCTCTGTCCCAGTATCACCTGGCTTTATCCCTTTGAGTTGGACGATATAGATCTCAGAGGCTCCTTCGATTTTGTCTATATCTTCCAGCGTCAGTTCGAACGCACGCGACACCACTAATGGAGGTGTATCGGGTAGAAAACCGTCCCGACGGAAATCTGAATGCGCTTGAAATATGCCGCCCTGGGCCTCAAGTGTTTCTCCAGATTTCACAGCTGCAATCTTTTCGTCAGCGGCTAAGGCGAGAGCTTGTGACAGCGCGTCGTCTTTCCATGCTTGTTCGAGACCTATGCGCACAGTCTCAAAGTCTTGAGGCCGTTCGGCAATAATTTCGTCAAGGCGCATCGCCAGTATGCCGCCATCTGAAAGTCTAATCACTTCTGGAAAGTCGCTTTCGCTAATGCTGTTGGCCGCTTGGCGAAATGCACTGTAGGCGGCAATATCAGCTTCGACACCATTATAGTAAACAATACTTTCGAGCGACATGTCAGTCTCTTGTGACAGATCTTCCAAGGTCGCCCCTGCGGCAAGCAAATCTTCGATACGGGCAATTTCTGCATCGATCATGCGGCGAGCTTTATCAGCGGCGAGCTGACTTTTTAACTCTTCAGAGGCTTCTTCAAGTGTCGTTTCTTGGGCTGCTAAAATACCATTCACGCGGAAAAGTGCCGGACCGAGATCGCTTTTAAGAGGCGCGCTGATATCACCTGGATTCAGGGCGAAAACGGCTTCGCCGGCCGCGTTCAGTGCTTCTTGAGAAACATCTCCCATGTCGATATCTGCCAACTCGAGACCTCTTTCTCTGACCAATGTTTCGAAGTCGGTCTCATTAGAAACTAGGCGCTGTTTTGCATCTACGGCAGACGCCATATCCAAAAAGCTCAACCTCTCTACAAGGCGACGTTCGGGTTTTTTATACGTGCCTATGTTTTTTTCATAAAGAGCGCTTAGATCGTCGTCGTCCACTTCGATTTCGCCAAGAATCATGTCAGGCGTCAGCTTTGCCAATGTAATGGCTTTGCTTTCTGGCAAAGAAAAATCTGCGATATTGGCATCATAAAACGTTTTCAGATCAACATTCGTGGGACCAGAAAGAGGTGCTGGCAGATCGCTTTCAATGAGAGTTACAAACGCGATACTGCGCTCTTCAGAGAGATACTCAAGGGTTTTTTCCGCATAAACACCAGGCATGATATTGCCAGTTACAATAGCTTTTTGTAAAAGCGATCTAGCTGTTTCGTCGCGAAGTTCTGCTTCGAATTCAGGCTCTTTTAAACCGGCATTCTCAAGCGAGAAGCTGTAGGCACTCCTGTCGAATACACCATCTATACCTTGAAATGCCATTATTCCCAACAATTGGTCACGCACTGTTTCATCGCCCACAGATATACCCATACGCTGGGCTTCACTATCGAGGGTCTTTTCTGACACCAGACGACTAAGGGCTTGCTGTTGAATGCCAAACATCTGAGCCTGTTGGAAAGTGATAGGAGATCCAAACTGTACCGAGGCCGAGCGCATTTCATTTTGCAAAGCGCGTAAATATTGGGTTACGAGAATTTCTTCGTCTCCAACATTGCCAATTTTATTGACGCGCCCCCCCAAGTTGGTTGCACCAAATCCTGCCAAACCGACGATCAGCAGCGCCAATAAAATCCATACAAACGTTTTTGATAGAGAAGATGACTTACGTGCCATGAATGCCTCGAACGAATTTTCATTTCAATGCTGTTTACGCCTGTGTACCGCGCTAAGCAAGCGACAAGCGGAATTTGGATAGCCTGTTCAGTAAGTTTTCTATGTCAGGGCAGGCAATATTGGCAAAAGCGACCCTTAAATGGCGTTTTGCTTGATGCATATCTTGTGGGGCAAACATTTCTCCGGGCAGGCAAAGTATAGCTGCGTCGCGTGTGAGGCGTTGCGCTAGTTTCATACCGTTTATTTCATATGGATGTTCAAAATAAGCAAAATAAGCGCCTGATCCTAACAGTTTCCAACCTTGGATTTCAATTTTATGAAAATGCGTTTGAAGATGTCTGCGCCGCAACGCGATTTCGTTGCGTTGTTCTGCAAGCCAGTCATCTAAGTTCTCAAGACCCCAAAGAGCAGCAAACTGACCAACTTGGGATGGGCAGATGGTAACTGTATCCAGAAATTTTTCAATTTCTTGCATCCGATGCTGTGAGGTTATGATGGCGCCCACGCGGTGCCCAGTAAGGCGGAAAGATTTTGAAAACGAATAAAGCTGAATGAGAGTCTCGTCCCAGTCATGATTTTGCAAGAGAGCGTGCGGGTTTTGCGAATTTGAATGAAAGTCTTTGTAGGTTTCATCCAGAACGAGTGCGATCTTGTTTTTTTTTGCAAGCTGATAAAACGCATCAAGCAGCGATTGTGGGTATTCAACGCCTGATGGGTTATTGGGCGAAACAAGGCATATGGCACGGGTTTTTGGGCCAATCAGTTTTTCAGCGTCTTGGGCAGAGGGGAGCATATGTGTATCGCAGATAAGGGGCTGGGTTTTGACGCCTGCTATGTCCAACCACATTTTGTGGTTAAAGTACCAAGGGGTCGGTAAAATTATGTCATCTCCCTCATCAGTAAGGGCACTGATGGCTGCACAAAATGCCTGATTGCATCCAGATGTGATGGCGACACGATCTTGTCCCACATCGCAGTTATACGTCTCTGACCAATGGCGGGAAAGTTGAGTTCTAAGTTCCGGCATTCCTAATATGGGGCCATATAAATGGGCCTGTGGTACGTTTTGGACATAATCGGCCACAGCATCGCGCATAACCTGAGGTGGTGGATCACTTGGCGCAGCCTGCGACACATCAATCAACGGTGCTTCTGACGAAAACTCGACGCCCTCAAGCCAGCCATGCGCCGCTTTGATCGGTGCATAGCCAGAGCGCGATGTTCGCCCGGCAAAGTAATTGTGCAGGAGGGCCATTTATCTAATCCGAGCCGCGATAAGGTTCGACGTATTGCAAGGCCATATCTCATGGGAAAAAGATCCATGTATCTTGGCTTACTTCTGTGACGAAACTGTTGACCTGTTGGCAGCCCATTGGTTTGGCGTAGATTGTCGCCACATGCGCCTTTGGCATCGCTTTTCGTACGACTTCGATGGTCTTGCCTGTATCCACTAGATCGTCGATCACCAGAATACCAGTACCATCACCGATAACAGATGCATCAGGTGTTTTGATGATTTTGGCTTCGTTTTGCAATTGATGGTCATAGGATTTCACGCTGATCGTGTCGACGACGCGGATATCCAATTCGCGGGCTATGATCATTGCGGGTGCCATGCCCCCACGCGTAATCGCAACCACAGCGCGCCAAGTCCCCTCATCCGGGCCTTGGCCATCCAGACGCCAAGCAAGTGCGCGCGCATCCCGATGCAGTTGGTCCCAGCTTACATGGAAGCCTTTTTCATGGGGTAAGCGAGTGCTCATCACGATTTCCTTCCGGTTACAGCGTCGATGTCTGGGGCGTCGACGGCTTTCATCCCGACAACATGATAACCGGCGTCAACATGCAAGACTTCTCCTGTCACACCTGAGCTAAGATCCGATAGTAGGTAAAGAGCCGATTTACCGACGTCCTCAATATTCACATTTCGGCGCAAGGGCGAGTTTAGCTCGTTCCATTTCATTATATAACGAAAATCACCAATCCCTGAGGCGGCCAACGTTTTAATGGGGCCGGCGGAAATTGCGTTTACGCGAATACCGTCTTTTCCAAGATCTTCTGCCAAATACATTACTGAAGCTTCTAACGCCGCTTTGGCCACACCCATTACATTATAATGCGGCATCACTTGTTCTGCGCCATAATATGTTAGGGTTAACATCGAGCCGCCGTCTGACATAAGCTTCTCAGCCCGCTGTGCAATCGCTGTAAAGGAGTACACAGAGATATCCATTGTCATTGAGAAATTATCGTGGCTCGTATCGACATAGCGGCCTCTGAGTTCCGTTTTGTCAGAAAAGCCAATCGCATGGACCACAAAATCTAGGGCGCCCCATTTTTCTTCTATATTTGCAAAAAGCGCATCAAGATCACCAATCTGGCTGACATCACATTCGAACATATAATTGCTGCCAACTTGTTCCGCCAAAGGACCGACTCGCTTTTTTAACGCTTCGCCCTGATACGAAAAACATAGGTCTGCTTCCTCAGCCGCGCAGGCTTTTGCAATGCCCCACGCGATTGATTTATCGTTGGCCAGACCCATAATAAGGCCTCTCTTGCCATTCATGAGTTTGTTTGACATCCAATAATCTCCATCTACTTTGCTTATCAAGCGTTTAGGCGATTGAGTGAGATGCATCAAGTGCAGCGATTATCTATGTCTACGAATAAATGAAATTAAAACAAATAGTGTATACGGAGAACAAGGCCATGAGTGATCGAGACGGTATATTTGCAGGAAGTGATCCGTTTGAGATTTCTAAAGCTTGGTTGCAGGAAGCGACGGTTTTTGAACCCAACGATGCTAATGCGATTGCTTTGGCAAGCGTTGATGAAGCCGGTTTGCCAAATGTACGCATCGTTCTGCTGAAAGATATTGAGGCTGATGCATTTATTTTTTATACAAATTACCAAAGCGCGAAAGGGCGCGAGCTTATTGGCTCGGGCCAAGCAGCCTTTGTTATGCATTGGAAGTCTCTGCGCCGGCAAATCCGCGTCAGAGGGCAGATTGAGAAAGAGGACGGCGCTGTCTCAGATGCGTATTATAAGTCTCGGCCACTAGGAAGCAAAATAGGAGCATGGGCGTCTCAACAATCTGCGCCATTAAAGGCACGACAGATTTTAAAAGATCAAGTTGATAAGGCTAATTTGGAACATGGAGAAAACCCTGAGCGTCCACCACATTGGGGTGGGTTTCGATTATCTCCTCTGGAAATAGAATTTTGGTCAGATGGGGAGTTTCGCTTACATGACAGATTTGTTTGGAGACGTAGAACTCTGCAATCGCCTTGGGACGTAGAACGAATTTCACCCTAAGCATATATAATTTGTAAGCTAATCGAGGTAAAGCGTAACCTAATATCCGAGCCAAAAGCTTTTTCAGTATTTCAATACCTACAGCTATAAATTAAACGCTAAAGGATGTATCTTTTAAAGGTAGGAATACGGGGGCAGACGAAAAAGAACTAAAGCTATTTGGATCTGTGAAGGGGGTTGACCCCGTCAAAAGGTTTGGCCCCATTGTGCCAGATGTGTCTGAAGAAGATATTTTGCTACACGACAATGTACTGACGAAATATATGCAGAGCTCAGTTGTAGGAAGTGTTCACCTATAATTTTTAGCGTAATATACAGATCTTGGTTCGCAAGCTTATGAAATATTATCCATTCAACCCTGTAAGATTTAACAGCTGCGTTTGGCAGATTTTGAAAATTTTGAGCCTGAAGCCATAAATGCTTCGCAGCTTTAGCGTACTTCTATCAAATGGCTTGATATTATCAAAGGCTTTGAGTTCGCAAATGTCTATACAAACAATGTGAACATATTTATATGCGCTAGATATCCTGCACGGCTTCGGTCTAGCTGATTTAAAAGCTGGAGAAGCGGTCGCGCTCCGAGTGTTATTGAGCAAGTGTGGAAAAATGGCGGCGTAAATATGTTTTTGGGAAATGGCGATAGAACACAGTTTAAATGGTCATTGCAAAAACCTCTAATCTTGCTGGCGTGGTGCATTATTGTTTCAACTCAAGCAATTGCTCAGGACTGCTCAGTTGATCAGATAGATCTGCGCGGCAGTTTTGGACAAGTTCGTTTTGAGATTTTGATTGCTGATACGCAAAAAAGCCGTGCAAAGGGGTTGATGAATGTCTCCAAACTCGCGCCGCGTGAGGGTATGTTGTTTGTGTATCCTGCACCCGAAAGAGTATCTTTCTGGATGAGAAGTACGCTTATCCCTTTAGATATGTTGTTTGCGGATGGCAGAGGTGAAATTGTCCGAGTACATAAAAATGCAAGACCGCATGATGAGACACCTATATTTGGCGGTGATAATGTGCAGTTTGTTTTGGAAATAAATGCTGGTTTATCGAAACGATATGGCATTCATGTTGGGGCACAGATGCGGCATCCGTTTATTACAGACAAGGCGAGCTGGGCTTGCAAATAGAATGGTCACATATGGCTTGAGCTTTTTTGTTGCTAACGCGCACTAATGAGACGGTATAGTTTGCGCATGTGGGTTTATAGAATGCCGCATAGGCTGGATATAATATGCGTTGAGGCGTCGCACTTACAGCGGGCGCATTTGTATAATATCCCCTGTTCTGCATTGCCCTTTTGGTCAGGGCTACTTCTTATGTAAAGGCGAAATTTTTTTGCAAGACGCCTTGATACTTGGCATCCGATAGCGTAGCACAGCCTACAGTCGGGGCGTAGCGCAGCCTGGTAGCGCGACGGTTTTGGGTACCGTAGGTCGCAAGTTCGAATCTTGCCGTCCCGACCAACATTGAAAGAACATTACAAACTGCCGATTCCGTTTTAAGTCGCGCGGCTTAAATCTTAACTGTTGTTTAGAGCATTTTTATCGTGCTTCAAAGTGCGTTTATATTGTCGTAACGCAGAGCAAAATAGTTTTTAATAGTCTTCGTCAAAGCATAAGCAGGACGCTTACCATGTATTGACCTACCCAGAGGCGCAAGTATTAGCTAGTTTTAGATTTGAAGGTTGAAAATAAAAAGCAGGCCCTTGCTGCAACGGCCCGCTTAACGATCAAGCTGATCGCATATTTATAAATTATCAAAGCGCTTTTCTAAGAAACTTTGTAACTAGGGTTAGCCGATCTTTGCTTTATTATCCGCAATGCCTTTTCGGTTTTCCATAATTGCAATGCGTCTTTCGTTGATCTCGTCTTTATTTTTCATAAGAGCTGCTGCGTTCATTTCAGATGTTTCCAATACAGCCAGTATGGTGCCACGATTGTCAGAAGCTTTTGCACTAAGTCCTTTCATAGCAGCAGAGTTGCTGGCAATTATCTCTGCATTGCTTGCAGGTGTTGCTTTCTCAGCAGATAAAGAACCACTTAGCATTTCTACGTTAGCAGCAATCTGTTCTGCATTAAACTCTACGATGGATTTATTGGCATCCATTATTTCGCGATTAATTGCTACAAGTTGTGAATTAATGTCAGCCAATTTTTTACTTATTTCAAGTACCGAGGCATTTAATCCAGAGCGATGTTTAAGGAAGTCTAGATTAGACTTATTAGTTAGGGCATCGACATAGTTTTGTTGTACTTCGTCCTTTACGTCCATGGCTTGCAGAATAGCGGCTCTGTTCGAAAAAATTTCATCTGTGTTCGCATTTGCCAATTGTCGGTTGCCCATAAAGGCCGCAGAATAATTACTCATAATCATCAAACGGTTTTCTTCGATCATAGACCGTGATTGATAGACGAGAGCCTTATTCGACAAAACTTCAGATTCTATCTTAAAAATAGTTTTTCGATTTTGAGCGATGGCTTCTTTGTTTGCTTCTTTCGTAGACATATTATTCTTCCTTATTGTGAATTATCTTAACAATCTTCTTTTTAACTTAAGATTTTTAACCTTACTATTAAGCCTGATGTAAAAAATAGTAAGTATGGAGTGTGCTAGTTTGTTTCAACTAACACCTCACAATCAAC
>JAQWKM010000004.1 GCA_029247845.1 Paracoccaceae bacterium
GAGTGCCGCCAACAGCCATGCCTTTGATCATGTCTTTGGCACGTTTGGCACCTTCGCGAAAAGGTTCTGGCAGAAAGCCAATGGCGCCTTTAGCTACTTCTTTGAGGTCCTGAAATTGCGCGCCTGCATAGAGCTGGGACAAATAAGAGGATAAAGCCCCAACAGGTGGAGTGATCGACATCTCGTTATCGTTCAAGATTACGATGATACGCTTTTTAAGATGTCCTGCATTGTTCATTGCTTCATAAGCCATGCCGGCACTCATCGCGCCGTCACCGATCACAGCGATTGCATCACCATTTCCCGTCTCACATGCTCCGCCAAGGTCACGGGCGACCGCAAACCCCAAAGCTGCACTGATCGACGTGCTGGAATGTGCTGCCCCAAAGGGATCAAAAGGGGATTCACTGCGTTTGGTAAAGCCACTCAATCCATCTTTTTGGCGCAAAGTCCTAATTCGGTCACGACGGCCAGTCAATATTTTATGAGGATAAGCCTGATGGCTGACATCCCAAATCATCTTATCCTTGGGGGTGTTAAACACAGCATGCAAGGCCACGGTTAGTTCGACAACACCCAGACCAGCGCCCAGATGACTGCCAGTTTCAGACACAGCCGAAATAGTCTCGGAGCGTAGTTCCTGAGCTATGCGCTCAAGGTCCGCATCGTTGAAACGCTTTAAATCAGACGGCGAAGCGATCTGATCCAACAGCAGAGTATGAGGCTCGTTCGACATAGCACTACTTATATACTGATTTTACCTATCTCGCGAGATAATGAACTTAGCACATTGCTGCAAGGCGCCAGCGCCCTTGCCAAGGGATGACACAGCATCACAGGCCTGATCGATCAACTCTTGAGATCTTACTTTTGCCCGTTCAAGGCCAAGAAGCGAAACAAAAGTCACTTTTCCAGCCGAAGCATCTTTCATAAGCCGTTTTCCCGCCTTTTCCGGATCACCCTGCACATCCAGAACATCGTCAGTAATCTGAAAGGCAAGGCCAACCGCTTGGGCATAACGGCTCAAAGGCGTCGGATCTTCTTGGGCTAATACGGCCCCACTTTTTACGGCCCACCCGAGCAAAGCCCCTGTTTTACCCCGTTGCAACGCAGTGATTTGGTCTAGACTAAGTGGAGCCTGCGCTGATTCAGCAGCAATATCAAGGGCTTGACCAAAAACCATTCCCTGACCACCCGAAGCTTTGGCAAGCGAAAGTGCGAGTTCACTCCGTACTGACGCCTTAGCACTGCAGGCTGGGTTCAAAACCAGCTCAAACCCGAGAGATTGCAAAGCATCTCCTGCAAGAACAGCAGTCGCATCATTCCATTTCTTATGAACAGTGGGCATGCCGCGTCGAAGATCGTCATCATCCATACAAGGCAAATCATCATGCACTAGAGAATAGGCATGAATGGCCTCAATCGCACTTGCGGGCCAAATCGACTGATCGATTGGAATATCATAAGCAGCCGCACTTTTGACAGCTAAATAGGCCCGAAGTCGTTTGCCGCCGTTCAAAGCATGGCGCATAGCAGAGATAACATCGATATCGCCCCAAGAATTCAGATACCTATCCAGATGATCCTGAGTAGCCTGCCCGTTCTTTTCGAGGTCTTTTATAAACATTAAAGCCCTTCAACCGCCTTTGTTCCCAGTTGGCCGGAACTATCTATGGTAATAGCTGCAACTTTTTCTTCTGCCTCTTTGAGTTTGGTCTCACAGCGCTTTTTCAACTCGGCACCACGTTCATAAAGATTGATTGAAAGCTCCAAGGCAACATCGCCGCGCTCAAGATCGCTTACCACCTGTTCAAGCTCTCTCATGGCATCTTCAAAGCTCATTTCGTCAACTGGGGTCTGTGTCATTTTGCAATCTCGCTTAGTGTTTCAACATGTACTTTGACGGAGGATGCCAAGGCTTGCAAATCATAACCTCCTTCGAGGACTGATACCAGCCTGCCCTTTGCATGTCTTTTAGCCAGCGACATCAGCCATTTGGTTAACCAGGCAAAATCTGCTTCTACCCAATTCAGTTCAGCCAACGGATCGGATCCATGCGCATCAAAGCCTGCAGAAACAAGGATTAATTCGGGTTCAAAAGCCTCAAGCCTTGGAAAGACCAATCTTTCATATGCGGCGCGCATATCTGCACCGTCACTGTGCGGCGGTAAGGGTATATTCACAATATTGTCATGGGCGCCCGTTTCATCCGGCGTCCCCGTTCCGGGCCAAAGAGGAGATTGATGCGATGTGAAAAATAATATGCCCGGTTCATCCCACAACAAATCCTGCGTTCCATTGCCATGATGCACGTCAAAATCAACAACTGCGACGCGCTTAAGGCCGTGATGGTTCAGGGCGTGTTTCGCACCGATTGCAACATTGCCAAAAAAACAAAATCCCATTGCTGTTTCGCGCTCAGCGTGGTGCCCCGGCGGGCGCGTGGCGACAAATGCATTTTGCACAGTTTGCGCCATCACCATATCTACAGCCTGTAAAACTCCTCCGACAGCGCGCAGTGCAGCCGTATAAGAACCCAGTGACATATGAGTATCCCCATCAATGGCGCGATAGCCACTTTGCGGGATAGATTTAATAACCGCATCGATATGGGTTTGAGGATGCACCCTCAGCAGGTCTTGATGGTTCGCAAGTGGCGCATCAACGCGCGTCAAATCGACAGATTGCAGAACATCCAAAATGTATTCCAGCCGCGCAACTTGCTCGGGATGGCCCGGCGGTGTCAAATGACCTAAGCATTCCATATGCGTTATCAGCGCTGTTGTCATAAGTTCGTCCCTTCAGATAACTTTCCCTATACCGAAACTAAACTGCCGAATGGACGCTCTTCAAGCACCCAATGAGATCAGGCTGGGCTAAGACCACGTAGTTTTTCAGACCGCCGACGCAGCAATTCAAGGGTTGTCAGAAGCATAATCGAGAGAACTACTAGAATGGTTGCCACAGCGAGGATGGTTGGACTTATCTGTTCTCTTAATCCAATAAACATCTGCCAAGGCAATGTTTTCTGGCTAGCTGACCCAACGAACATGATGACTACAACTTCATCAAATGAAGTTATAAACGCAAATAACCCACCAGAAATCACACCGGGTAAGATTAGTGGCATCTGCACCCTAAAAAAGGTTGTAACCGGATCAGCACCCATGTTTGCTGCAGCTTGGGTGAGTGAATTATCAAATCCAACCAGCGTTGCAGTTACGGTGATAATAACGAAAGGAATTCCAAGTACGCTATGGGCTAAAATAACTTTAATGTAGCCTACAAAGTTTTTGTCGACTCCAAGGCTATTTTCCAAAAAATTTCCAACAGTCGCATAAAAGAAAAACATACCCGTGGCAGATATTATTAGTGGTACAATCATTGGTGAAATCAGCAGTGCCATGATCAGCCGTTTAAACGGTACATGCCTTTGACTAAGACCAATAGCCGCGAGTGTTCCCAGACTTACAGAAATAATTGTGGAAATAGGTGCGATAATTAATGAATTTTTGAACGAACGTTGCCACTCATTATTGTTGAAAAAGTCTCTGTAATGCTTCAATGAATACCCGGCTGGGTCAAATTGCAACATTTCAGGTGTAAAAGTAAAAAAATCCTGCGCATTAAAAGACAAAGGCATGACAACCAGAATAGGCGTGATTAGGTATGTGAAAATTGCGCCACAAATTACTCTGAAAGTAAAATGCCACAAAACTTGCCTAGACGTCAGATAGGGATGCAGTCGGGCGCGGTAGCGGCCTTCGAAAAGCCAAAATACAAACCAACCAAAAAACCAACCCCAAAGAATGCCAACCAACCCACCTGCTAAGCCAAAGAAAAAGAAGCCCAAAACCAACCAAAAGGCAAGCAAACCCCAGCGCGACCTTTTTTCGTTGTCCAGCAGACAGATCGCAACAAAAGACAGTCCAACAGATAGGACCGCCCCAAAGATCAGACCAAGAATCGCAAATTTTAAGCCCATTCCCACCAGTAATCCAGCTAAAGCGCCCAAAATCGCCATTGAAGAAAGTACGAAGGACAGAGGTTTCCGAGATATCACAGTGAGTGCAGACATGAGCTCAGCCTCCCAACTTAACGTTGTCTATTCCGACCATTTTATCATAGGCCCAATAGAGTATCAAAACGGCTACCAGTAGGATGGTTGCAAGCGCAGCCCCAAGCCCCCAGTTCAGAGACTTTAAAATTGAATAGGCTATACGGTTGGAAATAAATACACCTTTTGTACCGCCAACAATCTCGGGCGTGATATAATAGCCAATCGCCAAAATGAAAACAAGAATGGAACCAGCACCGATACCTGGGACTGACTGTGGGAAATAGACACGCCAGAAAGCCGTCCAATCGGTGGCTCCAAGTGATTTAGCCGCCCTTAAATACGTTGGCGGAATAGTCTGCATAACGGAGTACATTGGCAGTATCATAAAAGGAAGGAGTATATGCGTCATTGCCACAATTGTTCCAGTTTGGTTATTGATCATCACCAATCTCGCGCCATCAGAAACCATCCCAAGTTGCACTAAGAGGTCATTGATCACACCCTGCTGTTGTAGCATCACTTTCCAAGCCGATGTCCGAACCAGCAACGACGTCCAAAACGGTAGCAAAACTAAAATCAAAAGAAGATTAGCCTTTCGTAATGGCACATTAGCCAACAACCAAGCCACCGGATAACCAAGCAAAATACAAGATCCTGTTATTACAAGAGACATGATGATCGTTCTCTGGAAAAGCAGAAGTAAAATCTGTTTATCTTCGGGCTGAGCTTTTGGTCCACCAGCAGTTTTTCGCATATCGATCGCATTCAAAAAATATCCTGAAGTATATCGAGAACTGTGGACTTTCAGGGTCCTCCAAATTTCAATTTTTCCCCAATTTTTGTGGACTCCAATGAACTTTTCCTTGAAAGGCCCATCACTTTCGATATCCCATTTTTTGACCTTGCGGGCTGTCTTCTTAAAAAGTGAGGCGATCCCCGCCTGTTCATAATTTAGTCGCAACCCAACTTTTGTATGGGTTTTAGTCTCAGCAGCCAATTTGATATCAGCCGCAAATGCCGCATACACGTCTTCATCTGGCAACTCTTCAGTTTCTGCATTCCAAGACTGCAAGGCCATTACTGTCTGCGGTAGCGTATTTACAACTATGTCGTTTTCAACGGAGCGGAAAAGCATCGATACGATTGGCATGATAAAAGCGACAAAAATAAAGATCAATAAAGGCGCAACCAGCATTAGAGCCCGCCGTTTTTGGTGTCGCAGCGCGCGACCCAAGCTCTTTTTAAGCGGCATACCGTCAGCGGATAGTATTTGATCAGTCTTCGTTGAAACGGTCATGACCTGCCTATTTTAAAGTAAATTAATTATGTTCGCACTCGGTGAAAAGGAAGAGCTTTTGAAGCCCTTCCTTATTTTTCTTATTTAGCTAGCCAAGTTTGGAACTTCGCATCAAGATCATCACGATAATCTGCCCAGAAGCTATAGTTCATAAGGAACGCACGTTCTAGATTTTCCGGAGCTGTCGGCATGTGTGGTCCCATGTCGATGCCCAAATCAGCGTGCTTGCCAACAAGAGGTGCCGACGATGCACGAGCTGGACCGTAACTTATCCATTTTGCCTGATCTGCCAAACGCTGAGTGTCTGTTGCGAACATGATATAGTCAAGGGCACGTGCCTGACGCTCTGGGCTAAGACCAGTTGGAATGATCCATCCGTCCAAATCCATAACCTGACCGTCCCAGATCATCGCGACAGGCTGTTTTTGCTCTTCGATCAAAGCAAACAAACGACCGTTATAAGTAGCTCCCATAACTACCTCACCGTCAGCCAAAAGCTGAGGTGTATCAGCACCTGAAGATACCCAGATTACGTCGTCTTTGATGGTGTCTAGTTTAGCAAGCGCCTGATCTTGGCCTTCCGGAGTTTCAAGAACATCATAAATATCAGCCTTTGCTACGCCGTCGCACAACAATGCCCATTCCATCGTATTGATTGGCACAGAGAATAACGAACGCTTCCCAGGGTATGCTACTGTATCAAATACATCACAAACGCTTGTTGGAGCCGTAGAACCAACAAGATCGGTACGATAGCCAAACGTAGTTGAATACACAATCTGCGGAATAAAGCACTCAGACACAAGCATATCGCCAAAGTCATCCGCTGCAGACGTTCCATCAGGTGCTGGTGCAAGCATTGTATCTGGATCGATAACCATTGCGAGACCTTCATCGCAAAGCTGCATCGCTGGCCCAGCTTCTACGTCTACAACGTCCCATGTGATATTGTTAGCTTCATTCATCGCACGCAATCTAGCAACTGCTGTGGACGAGCTATCATCATTAAGGATAGTGACACCAGTTTTAGCAGCATAAGGTGTATGATAAGCATTTAGCTGTGAAGCTGAATAGGCACCGCCCCAGGACACGATAGTCATTTCATTGGCCATATGACCGTCAGCGAAAGTCGCCCCTGCAGCCAGCGACAATGCCGCTGAGGCTACAAATGTTTTAGTAAAAGTCATTGCATTCTCCCATGCAACCCGTGTTTTTGAAACAGTATCCGCGTTACGGGTAACACCACAGATACTTGTTAAGCTACACCCTTAGATGGGTGCGCTATCTCCTTAACTTCCTATGCATCTAAGGCGCGACAATCAGATGGCAACCAACCGATTTCGACCTGAGCTCCGGGTTCCAGTCGAACTTGATCCGGAGCATTGCGAGTCTTCACTATAAATTCATCATTACCGGCCACTCTAAGTCGTGTACGAAAAATATCGCCCATGTAGATGAATTCTAGAACTTCTGCCTTTAGCGTATGCGCACCAGACTTTAAACGCTTTTTGTCGAATTCGACGCGTTCTGGACGAATTGACACCCGTGTACGTTCTCCTGGTTGGCTGACATTAATCGGCTTACAGGCAATTACGTCACCACCGTCTAACTCAACTTTGGCCAGATCTCCGTCTACCTCTTTGACGATCCCCTCCATTGTGTTGTTCTCACCGATAAATTGAGCGACAAAGCTATTTTCAGGTTGTTCATATAGCTGATCGGGGGTGGCCAATTGTTGAATACGGCCATCATCAAAAACGGCGACACGATCTGACATGGTTAACGCCTCAGTTTGATCGTGGGTAACGTATACAACTGTAATCCCCAAGCGATGCGCTAGACCCGTAATTTCAAACTGCATTTTTTCGCGCAGTTGCTTATCCAATGCACCTAGAGGCTCATCCATCAAAACGAGCTCGGGTTCGAACACCAAAGCCCGAGCCAAGGCTATCCTTTGTTGCTGACCACCAGAAAGCTGAGCCGGGCGGCGACCGCCGAAAGTCTGCATTTCCACCATTTCCAATGCACGATTTACTTTTCCCTCACGGATAGACTTGCCAAGTTTCCTAACTTCTAGCGGAAAGGCTAAGTTTTCTGCTACTGTCATATGCGGAAATAGCGCGTAATTTTGAAACACCATCCCGATGCCACGCTTGTGTGGAGGGATGTTGTTGATTGATGTTCCATCTAGGCGGATCGATCCGTGCGTGGCCGTTTCAAATCCTGCCAGCATCATAAGACAAGTCGTCTTACCCGACCCAGAAGGGCCCAACATTGTCAGGAATTCACCCTTGGCTATTCTAAGGTTCAAATCCTTAACTACCAGCGTTTCACCATCATAGCTTTTTTGAACTTTTTCGAATTCGACAAAAGCATCTTGCGCAGTATTGTCAGTCAAATTTGGATCCCCAATTACCTTCGCTCACAAAGCTAGCAAATTTCGCTTTTATAAATAGCTTACGCGAACATGATGCAACAGTTGAATAATCAAAAATAGCTCGAAAACTTCAGTATAAGTATAAAAAACTTACATATAACAATAAAAATTAATTTTTTTACAAAATTGATGGTTACAAATTTGCGAATCAAAAAGGGTTGGAAACAAGCAAGAAGACTGCTACGTTGCAATCCATTAAAACAGCTGAAACTCCAATCCTATTGTTTCACAGGCCTGCTTCATTTATGTGATGCACCAGCCTCCCAAAGCCCTTGATTTTTGACTTCTGCGTAGGCTACGTCTAGTGAGTTCACCGTACGATCTATCAGCAAGTCAATCTCGTCTATTGAGATAATCAGAGGTGGAGAGACAATCATCCGATCCCCGACCGCGCGCATAATAAGATGATTATTGAAACAGTGCTGGCGACATATTACACCGACTGTCCCTTCTTTCACTTTAAACGGAGCCCGGGCTTTCTTATTAGGACTCAGCGCGAGCGATCCCATAAGGCCGACTATTTTAGCTTCCCCGACTAATGGATGATCCCCAAGTGACTCCCACTTTGACTTGAGATAGGGGCCAGTGACGTTGCGGACGGTATCAACAATAGCTTCTTCCTCAAGAATGCGCAGGTTCTCACAAGCGACTGCCGCTGCGACTGGGTGGCTAGAATATGTATATCCGTGGGTAAATTCCTCAGAGCCGATGACCTGCGCAATCTCGTCGCTTATAATCGACCCGCCGATCGGCTGATATCCCGAGCTTAGTCCTTTGGCGATTGTCATTATATCCGGTCTTATATTAAGGGTCTGGCTACCGAACCAATTACCAGTGCGCCCAAAGCCACAGATCACTTCGTCCGCAATCAGCAAGATTTCATAGCTGTCGCAAATTCTTTGGATTTCTGGCCAATAGGTATCTGGTGGAACAATGACACCACCCGCCCCTTGTATAGGCTCAGCAATAAAAGCCGCGATGCGATCCTCGCCATATTGGTGTATGGCTTCTTCAAGTTTTAGGGCTGCGAATTTACCAAATTCTGCCGGTGTCATATCTCCACCACGCGACCACCAATCAGGTTGCTCGATATGGTGAATATCTGCAATCGGCAGGCTACCTTGTTCGTGCATGCTTTGCATTCCGCCAAGCGAGGCCCCCCCCATGGTCGAACCGTGATAGGCATTTTTTCGACTGATGATAATTTTTTTGTCTGGTTTACCTTTTAAAGTCCAATACTGGCGCACCAGACGTATGTTGGTATCGTTGGCTTCGGATCCCGAGCTTGCATAAAATACATGATTTAGATCATCAGGTGCCAGCCTTGCAAGTTTTTCGGACAACTCAATAACAGGCATATGAGTGCTTTGAAAAAACGTATTGTAGTAGGGCAGAGTATTCATCTGTCTGAAGGCGGCTTCAGCAAGTTCGGGGCGACCATAGCCAATATTCACGCACCATAGACCTGCCATGGCATCCAGCATCTTATGCCCGTCGCTATCAGTCACAAATACGCCCTCGGCGTTTGTAACAACCCGGGCCCCTTTTTGTGCAAGTTCAGCCTGATCTGTAAAAGGGTGTATGTGATGTGCGGCGTCGCGGCGTTGCAGATCTTCGGTAGGAAAAGTATTTTTGATAATATTCATAACTGCACCTTTACGTAATGCTTGTAGTTGATCCACCAGAAATAAATTCAAACTAGAATATGATCAAATTTATTTTTGTCAATCTAATCATAGGTGCCTCAGGAATTAAGCATTGAGTGCCTTATCTGATCAATTCCCTGTGTGACATCAGCTCTGATTGCATCCGCTGCTCTCTGGCCGTCGCCTTCGGACATAGCGTTTAGTGTCTCTTTATGCTGATCGGTCAGGTTCAAAGTTCCAATTCTACCACAAACAACACGCAACGACGGGCCGTAAAGCAGCCAAAGAATATCGGCAATCTGTTCTAAAATAGGCGCATCCGCCAGCTTGTACAGAGTTTTGTGGAACTGGTAGTTCTGGCGAAGATAGGCATTGATATCACCCCTCGTAATGGCGCTATCCAGTTCATGATCTATTCCCCTCAAACCCTCAATATCCGCTGGTGTTGCGCGTTTGGTCGCTAACATAATCAATTTAGGTTCAAGTTTTTCCCTTAAAAAGTTCAATTCAGTCAAATTTTGTTCTGACAGTACTGGAACGATCACCCGACGATTGCCTTGAAATGTCAGTGCACCCGCTGCGCTCAAACGACGTATGGCCTCACGGACTGGCGTCATCCCAGCATGCAATTTTTTTGTTAACCCCTTGATAGTAACTGCCTGCCCTGGCGCAATTTCACCAAACAAAATCCGCTCACGCAAATTTTGATAAACAAGTTCATGCGCTGGAACTTTCAGATGACTACTCTCGTTTTTCATTCTACTGCCTGTTTGATACACCGCATCTCATAGTTGAAATTTAAGCACTCTTAAAGCCTTGAGTCATCAAACTTCTGTTGTGAGGCCAGCAATGCCTTGGAAACACTGGTATATGATTGCTTAGGCAATGTTTGATCAAATTAATATCTGAACTAAGGTGATTTATTAGCTAGAGAGAGCAGATATGTGGGATTGTTACGGCAGGCGTCATTTCAGTCTCTTTGATCTCTAAGAGCACCTCGAAAAAGACAACGCAGGGGGAGCAAGTGGCAGAGAGAATAGGCTCATGAAACGTGTTTACGAACAGCGAGCTTATGGAACTGCCCCTATCAAAGCATGTTTTTGGCAGGCCAGTGGCCCACAAACTCAATTTGCACCATTAAGCCAGAATATACGCTGTGACGTTGCCATTGTTGGCACTGGCTTTACCGAGAAATCAGCAGCTTACCATCTGGCACAAAAAGGTATTTGCGCAGTGCTTTTGGACACAAAACAACCTTTGTTTGGAGCAACTGGCGCAATGGCAGATTTTGCTGCCTAGGCGGCGGGCAAATCACTGATCACCAGCTTGACCACTACAGCGGTAAACAAGAACGGCTGATTTACCGACAAAGCGAACGCGCTGCTGTCAATCTAGTGTCCAGTCTAATCAACGATTTAGACATCGACGCAGACACACATTCCAACGGAGAAACTCAACTCGCACACCGAGCCAAGAACGCCTCGTGGCTAAAGAAAGAAATAGCAAGCATCAAAGAGAACTAAGGCGTGTCTGCCACCTATCACCCAAAAGAAGAATTAATCCAACTTGGGCTTGCTGGACCGTTTCACGGAGGTCTGACAATCCCTATCGGATTTAGTCTGAATCCTCGTAAATATGCAGCAGGGCTTTTAAGAAGTGCCATCAGCGGCGGGACGAAAGTCTATGGAAATACTGCAGTTGAGAAAATTTGAAAGTCCAACAGCGGGTTTAACCTGCTTACACAAAATGTTGAGATTACCGCAGACTGCATTATCCTGCAACAAATGGCTATTCCAGCGAGGATATTCCAAGCTGGATGCGCGCGCTTTATGCCCGTGCAGTCCTCGATTATCGTAACGCGACGCTTAAGCGTTCAAGACCTGATAAATCAAGACTGAGCTAGTGATTAAATGACGTTTGATAAGCGGCAGCTTTTGCATTATTTTCGTCTTCTAACCAATAACCGCTTCTTATTCGGAATGCGCGGTGGATTATTCTCCACACGCAACGAGGATAACTACATCGCGCAGCTGATCAGGCGAAATTTTAACAAAATGTTTGCGGCATGGAAAGATATGAAGATAGACTATGAATGGTCTGGTTTGGCGTGCCTGAACCAATCAAGATTACCTTTTGTTGGCCCTATTCCACAGATGAAGGGTGCATTTACAGGATTTTTCTATCATGGAAATGGCATTTCTATGGGCACTTATTCTGTTGCTTTGCTGAGCGATTTAGCGATGGGGCAGACACCGTCAGGCCCATATTCTTCAGCGATGCATCAGGTTCCCCAAAGATTTCCTTTCGGGCGTTATCGCCAACAAATTTTGCGCCCAATATATCAGTGGAAGGCTTGGCAGGATCGCTAATGCAACGGAGATTTGAGCGCATTTGCTTTGGAACGCTCAATACCTAGCTCGTCTTCGCGCCAGATGATGATGATACCGGCACAAATCACAATACTTACACCGATGAGCATTTGGCTGCTAACAACTTCAGAAAATATAAAATAGCCGATTAGAAGTGCGAAGATAATCGACGCGTATTCGAACGGCGCAACCACAGAAGCTGGCGCATAACGGTAAGAAAGTGTTAGGCATATTTGTCCAAGACCTCCCATCACCCCGGAAGCTATCAACAAAAAGACTTGTAAAAAATTTAAGCTCACCCAACTAAACGGCAGCGTGAGCAGCGACAGACATGTCGACGTTAAAGCAAAGTAAAACGCAATTGCTACAGGGTGTTCATTTTGCACAAGGCGTCGAATTTGAATCTGGGAAAATGCATTAAAGACGGCAGCAGTCAGGACTAGGCAGGCCCCTGTAGCAACTCTTTT
>JAQWKM010000027.1 GCA_029247845.1 Paracoccaceae bacterium
CTAATTTGAAAGTAGCTTGTTTAGTGGGACCAGCTACACTTTATTCGTAGATTTACATAAAGCCCAAACACATCATGATCACCGGCGACAGAGCCCTACGCCGGCGTTCCCTCTCTGAAATAACCTACCGGCGTAAGCCTATGAAAAGATGCATAATGGTTGCATACTCAGTTCCATTGTCATATGTGAACAAATCCCTTCGCAAAATAGCGACCCTAGGTCCGTCTGACAGACGACCATATCTATCAATTTCGTATTTTTTATTTAGTGAATGCTTCCGTGGATCCAAAATCTCTATGCTAGTGTCGCGAGATCTGACACGATATTTTGATCCGCACTTCCCCGATTTAAGCAGCTGGCTCATTCATTCATAAAATCTAAAAACACCATTGCTATCAGGCCGTTCCCTATCAGTCAGAAAATCTCTGGAATATTGACACCGCCATGGGTAGTCCCACTGCGTCAGTCACCTCCGGATAAGCCCAGATCAGCGGCGGCTCCAGAACAACAAGCGCCTCCAAGAGAGGCGCTAATTAGGATAATTTTCGCACTTATACTGACTAGAAAACTGCATCGAGCAATACAAGTAATAACTTTTGATAATATCAAATAATGAAAGACTATTTTATCGAATGTAAATTTGGGATAATATGAGCCAATAGGCATATAAAATTTTGTCAAATACGTTAAATGCGTGTGTTGTAATCCGTACATGCCCATTTTTTAGATTTCGCACAAAGCCCTCATAAGATGGCATGCGCAATTTCCCAAAAAAGACGAATTCGCTAAAATTTATTGACTATGGGTCTCGCATGTCCTGAATCGAGCTCCCTCCGCCGGTGGCGTCTCAGGTTTGCCCGCGAAGCATTGAGCAATTGACATCCAACTCTGTGCGGCATCCCCTGTCATATCCAGAGACGTATCTTTGATATTGCGGACTTGAGTGACAACCTGCGCAAACTCCAAAGCTTCGCCGACTATAGAATTTGTGGAATTTGGTTCGTTCCATTCCCAATCTGCCCCTGAGGGGGACAATAATCTAACGTAGGGGACCGGTTCGGGAACTGGAATTTTCCGATTTATGAATGTCCAACCAAAAGTTACGACACCTAAGTGGCAAATATTTTTGATCCTATCGGTCTCTTTGCGCCTCACACCGAGCACATCAAAAACTTCCTGCCCATGCGCCCATGTTTCCATCTGGCGCGCCGTAATGCTAGACAGGGCGCTCATTTCTGGTCCTGCCCATTTGACCCGCTGTTTGGGGTCTGCACTCGCATAAGCCTGACCCAGCATTTCAGTCGTATCACGCCACGTCTCAAAAAGGTGCCGCCCCTTTAGATCCCCCAAATACGGATACTGAGTTTCAAGCAAACTCATGCCTTGGCCCAGACCAGCCATGATTGGTGCAAAAAATGCATCAAAGGTTTCTGCACCTTTCAAGGTTTTCAGCGCCGCCACATCAAACATATGTAAATGCCCAATTACATCATTGATTGTCCAAGATTTAAAGAGTGTGACCATTTCAAACACGGTGTCAGGCTGGTTTTCCAATACCCCTATAAGCGTTGCTGCTTCTTCCAGATAATCATGTGCTTGTTGCATACCTAACTCTCTAGTAGACTCTGTAAGCATTAAAAAGCTTCCAGACATTATTCTTAAAACTGCTCTACTCCCCTTTGGCGAGCGTAAAGTGGCTGTTATAGACACCTATCTGACCAACCTAGTCAGCATTGATTTACTCAACAACTTTATGACTAGCTTTAGACAAACTATCAAGCGCATTCAAAGGCTTTGACGTCAGAGCAGACTTTCGAAAATATCAGAGGCAATAGGTTGGGTGTCCATAATGCAGCGCCTTATTCAGTTTACTATGCATTACCGATCTCTTCGTGAGCGATGTCTACTAAAATAGCATCCGCTTTGACCTGATCTCCAGTTTTGACATATACAGTTATGACTTTCCCAGACACTTGAGCACAAAGCTCATGGTGCATTTTCATTGCTTCAAGAATGAGCACCGGTTCACCTTTTTTAATCCTTTGGCCTTGGTTCACAAACACCTCCTGTATATTGCCGTGCATCGGTGCGTTTAGGTGACCTTTCAAGGCTTGTGATGCTTCAACGTCGCTAGCTTTATGATGGACAAGCGCAAATTGCTTTTGTCCCAAAGCCACATGGATCTTGTAATCATCGTAAAGCTGTCCACGAATATCTATACGATTACCATTAAGTCGAAGGCTGCCATCGTGATGGTCAACTTTAAACATTTGCCCCTCAAAGAGCGCGGTCATTCCAGTATAAGGCGTTTGCGATAAGGTCACGTCCCTAGGTTCGTCCACACCGCGCAAACGCAGGTGGGTTTTCAACTGACCCGGACTGCCCCAGCCCAAGAGTTCATCAGGCACTGAAATTGCCAAATTAGCATTCTGATTTTGCAAAGCTTCAAATAGTAAAACCGCGGCCACAACATAATCCTCAGCCACGAGAGTAGCCATGTCACTAAATGCAGGGCCATATTCATCATCAATGAAAGTAGTGGTCACAGCGCCTTTAATGAAGGTTTCTTTACTCAGTAAGTCGATCAAGAAATCTCGGTTTGTGGTTATTCCAAACAGAACAGTATCCTTCAACGCTGATAAAAGTGCATAGCGCGCCTCTTGGCGCGTTTTGCCATGGGCAATCACTTTGGCAAGCATTGGATCATAAAAAGAAGAGACGGCCTGACCGGATTTAACACCATCATCCACGCGCACTTGGGCGGTTTGCACGGGTATCCAAGCTGCAATCCTTCCACTAACAGGCAGAAAATCATTTGCCGGGTCTTCTGCGTAAAGGCGAACTTCGATAGCGTGCCCATTCAGCACGACTTGGCTTTGTTCAAAACCAAGCGCATGACCTTGTGCAACATTTAATTGCAGCGCAACCAAATCTTTACCGGTAACCATTTCAGTTACAGGATGTTCGACCTGCAGCCGGGTGTTCATTTCTAGGAAGTAAAACTCTCCGGATTCATCGAGCAAAAACTCAACGGTTCCTGCGCCTTCGTAACCAATGGCAAGAGCCGCCTCAACGGCAGCCTCCCCGATCTCTCCGCGCAACCTTGAGTTGATTACCGTACAGGGGGCTTCTTCCACCACTTTTTGGTGGCGCCGTTGAACTGAGCAATCCCGCTCGCCGAGGTGGACAGTATGCCCCTTGCGATCGGCAAAAACCTGTACTTCGACATGGCGCGACCGGATCATAGCCCTTTCAAGAATAATTTCGTCCAATCCAAATGCTGATTTTGCTTCCGACTGGGCAAGACGCAAAGCTGGGAGGAAATCATCCTCTGCTGAGACAAGGCGCATTCCACGACCGCCCCCACCAGCCGCCGCTTTGATCATTACTGGAAAGCCGATGGTTTTGGCTTCTTGGGAAAAACGCGCGTCACTTTGATCCCTGCCCTGATATCCGGGCACGCAGCGCACACCTGCGTCCCTCATCAACTGCTTGGCAGAGGCTTTATTTCCCATTACCGCAATCGTACTGGCCGAAGGGCCAATAAAGACCAATCCAGCATCTGCACAGGCTTGCGCAAATGCAGAGCTTTCGGATAAAAAACCATAGCCGGGATGGATCGCCTCTGCCCGGCTCTCGGCCGCAGCTACAAGAATTTTATCGATATTCAAATAGCTATCAGACACTGGACCAGCTCCAATATTGATCCGTTCGCCGGCAAAAGAAACATGCGGCGCAGCAGCGTCTGCATCGGTATAAACTGCAATCGCACGCAGGCCTGAAAGGCGCACCGATCGCATCACCCGCAGGGCAATTTCACCTCGGTTTGCCACAAGAACAGAGTTAAAGGGGGTCAAATCACTCATCTGTTTTCCATCCATCTCGATTTTATTTTTTCCAAAATTATTCGGATTTTCTGCAGAAGGCGAATTCAAGACCTGCCAAACCAAGACGTCTAATATATGAAACACTCAAATTCATAGTCTGGCGACACCAAAGCTATTGGGTCGGGTCACTCGCAAGCGGGCCTCACGGCAAGTTTGTAAACAAAACCCAATAACCTTACGCGTATCACGCGGATCGATCATTCCGTGATCCAGCATGTGGCCAGATGTATAAAACGCATCCGATTGTTTATCGAAGTGGTATTGTATGTGGACACTTTGCTGGGCAAGTTTTTTCTCATCAACTTCACGCCCTTTGCGCTTGGCGGTGCGCCGTGCCACTTGCGCCATTGTAATTGCGGCCTGCTCTCTGCCCATGACACCTGTCATCGAGTTAGGCCACGTAAAAAGAAAATCTGGATCAAAGGCATAGCCACACATGCCATAGTTTCCCGCCCCAAAACTTGCGCCAATGTAAAACGACAATTTGGGCACATGCAGATTGGTAACAGCTTGTATCATTTTTGATCCATGCTTGATCATACCGGCATGCTCGTATTCTGCACCAACCATGAAACCAGTGGTATTATTCAGGAAAATCATCGGACTGCCCACTTGATCCATAAGTTGCAAAAAATGCGCTGCTTTGGTTGCTCCGTTTGGGTCAAGCGGTCCATTGTTGCCTATTATGCCGACCGCCTGACCAAATATCTTAGCCTGTAAACACATAGTAGCCGGGCCATAGTCCGGCTTAAATTCCTTGATTATAGATCCGTCAACCAACCGCGCCGCCACTTCGCGCATATCGTAGGGTTTGCGATAATCAAGAGGTACAATACCAGCAATTTCGCGCGTATCATAAACCGGAGCATCAAAACTGGACAGCGCAGCGCATTTAACATCATCGTTCCAGTTCAACCCTGCGACCACCTCACGTGCCAGTTGGATCCCATGCGCATCATCTTCGGCCAGATATTCGACAAGACCAGTGGTCTTAGCGTGCATTTCAGAGCCTCCAAGCTCTTGATCATCCGCATCCTCACCAGTGGCCGCTTTCACCAAAGCCGCACCAGCCAGCATCGCCATACCATTTTTTTTCACACCAATCACATAATCAGATAACCCAGGTTGATAGGCGCCCCCTGCCGTTGAGCCCCCATGCAAAATGGTTATGACTGGCAGACCGGATGCCGAGAGTTTTGCCAAGCCTGCAAACATCCCCCCCGCATGGGCCCAAAGTTCCACTGTATAGGTCATGAGGTTTGCCCCAGCACTCTCAACACAATGTAACAAGGGCAACTTCTGTTTGAGCGCAATCTCAATGCCGCCAAGCACTTTTTCCACAGTTTTAGTGGTCGCAGCGCCTGCATTGATACCCGCATCGTCGATAAAAACCATGCACCGTACGCCAGAAACCAGACCGATGCCCAAAGTCACACTTGCCCCCGGAATAGTCGTTTCTGGATCGAGGTCATCGACCAGATAAGATGCCATATTATAAAGCTCTAGAAAGGGCTCCCGTATCAAGGAGCGCCGAAAGGCGTTCACTGGGACTAAGTTGGCCGCGCTTATCAAATACTGGGCGGCGCAGTTCTGATTTGGCTTCTGCCCTTTTTTCAAGAGACCTCATTTTTTCGACAAGCTTGAGCAAATCATCCTTGTTCTTGGCGAACTGATCAGAGGAGGTATTTATTCTAGATTCAAAGGCAATCATTATAATTCTCTCAAAAGATCAGCAGGGATTTTGACAGTCGCTACCAGCAAAAATTGTGAATACCCTTTGCCTTGCGGGTCTTGACACAAACTGGAAGTCCCACTACCACTTGGCGCATTAATCAACAGTAAGTTAACGGAATCACTACCCGGAAAAAAATATTTTTCGATACTGCCTTTCACAAAATGCCCAAAGACGCGGTCTAAAAGAATTTGGTCAATACCATGCCATAGAAACGGCAAATATTCAGGTTTTCTAGCTATAATACCGACACTTGCATTAACGCCTTTGTCGCCACTGCAAGCTGATGCAATCTGTATTACAGGCACGTCAATTAAGTCGTCAGAGACATCAAGCGCAGCAGGCTCTGTTGGGCGCATTGGAGGCTCTGGATCTGCACTGGATTTAAAAGCGTTAGACACAGCTAATCCCTTATCATCATAAATATGGATCACCGCGTCGGCTTTATGCATTAGAAAAGAAAACAAGGCTAAGACAGGTGATGATTTGGGGCGGGCCCCAGCAAATCCGTTGAGACCAGGAGGGGCCGAAAGGCTTAGCTCAGTTACCTCTTTAAGGAAAACTTCATCCCCTCGGGCCTCAGGATGGCGGACGCCAGTTTTGATCACAATTTCTCTGGCGATTGGGCTTTGGCGCATTGTCCCAAATTGAGCCTCTGCTCCAATCACTTCTATCTCTGTTTGCGTAAAATCTGCCGCATTTATCGCAACCAAAGCACGACGCGATCGCACAAGGGCGGCGCGCGCGTAAGCATTCGCTTTTTTTTCTGCGTCTATGCCGTAAAATCCAAACAAATGACCACCGCAGTATCCGTCATGAAACGTGAGGCAAATCTTATAAGTATCAGGTGCCATGCGTCCTTTTGCGCGCCTTACTTTTACTTGGTTTTTGGCAATTTTCTCACAGACTGCTTCAGTTGAAACCACACCGCCCGTCCCCTTCAGTTCGCTTATAATAGAGCGACCATCTTTAAAGATTTCCGCTATCGTATAAACAATGTATTCAAAACCATCCTCAATTTCTTCCCAATCAGTGAAATTTCCACCAGTTGCTTGGGGACCACATTCCAAAATATGACCAGCAAGACTTCCTACGCTGAGAAGATCATAAGAGTGATGGGACCAGCTGAAAACATGTATACAGGCTCCTAGCGTGACAGCACTGTCCACATATCTTCCCGTCACGACGATATCGGCGCCCCGCTCAAGCAACATGGCGATAGGATATGCTCCCAAATAGGCGTTCACAATGCCAATGCTATCTTTCGCGGGAAGATCAACATTTGAAAACATCTCAATCGGTTTTGAGCCGCAAACATCCTCTATTTGCACCATAAGATCATCCCCTGTGACCACGGCTACTTTAAGCTCAAGCCCTTGCTCGACGGTCACGCGCCTTAACGCATCGGCGCAAGCTAAAGGATTAAGACCCCCTGCGTTTGAAATCACCCTTATCCCCTGAGATGCAATTTCTTTCAGGTTTGGGGCCATCGCTGCGTTGACAAAATCCGACGCATAGCCCGCTTCAGGTTTTGCTGTTTTGGTCCGAGCCAGAATGGCCATGGTGACGTCAGCGAGGTAATCGTAGACCAGAAAATCCAAATCACCTGCTCTAAGCAGCCGGGACGTAGCGATGGCTACATCCCCCCCAAATCCGCTTGCTCCACCAATTCTGATGCTAGGCTTTTGTTTAGTCATTACAATGTTCTGCAGTTTGCTACTATGTTAAAAACAGTTTGTCCTAAATACTGTTGCAAAGATAAAGGCCGTAATGCAATCAATAATACAGAATGTTATCTGAAATATAAGCAGGTCTGCTAATTGGTTAAATGATTGTTACAGCGATATTT
>JAQWKM010000035.1 GCA_029247845.1 Paracoccaceae bacterium
GACGATCGCTTACGGCGTTAATCATAACACTCTTGGGTCAGATGATGTTATTGTTTCAAATGCCTCCTGCACCACGAATTGCATGGCGCCAGTCGCCAAGGTCCTGGATGAAACTGTTGGGATAAAAAAGGGCTTTATGACGACGATCCACAGCTATACCGGCGATCAACCGACCTTGGATCGAGGCCATAGCGACCTATATCGTGCGCGCGCAGCTGCGCTGAATATGATCCCGACATCGACCGGTGCGGCGCGGGCTGTCGGTCTTGTCCTTCCCCAGCTAGAGGGGAAATTGGATGGTGTCTCAATTCGAGTACCAACGCCTAATGTATCATGTGTCGATCTCACATTTGAAGCCGCCCAAGACACAACCACAGAAGAAATAAATAGTGCTATGCACTCGGCAACAAACGGTGCACTGGCTGGCATTTTGGGCGTAACCGACGAAAAACTTGTTTCAATGGATTTTAATCACGACAGTCGATCAAGCATCTTTGCAACTGATCAAACGAAAGTCATGGACGGAAATTTTTGCAGAATTTTGACATGGTACGATAATGAATGGGGATTTTCCACACGTATGCTGGATACAGCCGTTGCAATGGGAAAATTGATTTGATTTAACCTAAAACCTATGCAACGCGATGTTCATTTTGTTCAAATTTTAAAGCGATTTCGGTATATTTTGGTGTACGTCTAAGAATCTGAGATTTTGCATAATTTGGTCAATAAGCGGTTGTTCACATGTGGCGTTACAAACTTGCTAACATCTCCGTCAAGCCTTGCAATTTCCTTTACCAACTTTGAGGCTATCGCCTGATGTTTAGCTTCTGCCATTAGGAAAACGGTCTCAATAGATGAATCCATAGCTCTGTTCATGCCAACCATTTGAAATTCATATTCAAAATCAGCCACAGCTCTTAAGCCACGTACGATCACTTGAGCTCCAACATCATGTGCACAATCAATGAGCAGATTCTCAAACGGATGCGCAACAATTTGCGTACCCGTATCATGTGAGAGGGTTGCGCATTCCCTCTCTATCATCTCAACACGCTCTTCCAATGAAAAAAGTGGCCCCTTATCTCGGTTTATGGCAACCCCTAAGACGAGCCTATCCACAAGCATTGCAGCGCGTCTGATAATGTCTACATGTCCGAGTGTAATCGGATCAAAAGTCCCGGGATAAAGCCCTACGCGCATATCTTATTACCTACCGGCTAAATTTCGTTAGGCGAAACCAACAGCATTCATTCTGGAAATGCAAGTCTCAATCAGTACCCCATAATCATGTTTTCCAAAGCAACCTTTTCCATGGATAATTCAGAAAGTTTGGCTTTGACGACGTCACCCTGCGTAATGAGCCCCACTAGTTTATTATTTTCCAAAACTGGCATATGTCGAAAACGACGTTCAGACATGATCGAAAGTATCTGGTCTGCCGTTGCATCGCGACTACATGTAACAAGCTTGCGGGTCATAATATCAGCTGCCACCAGACCAAGCGATGAAATTCCCCGTTCAGAAATTGCACGCACAATATCGCGCTCTGAAACAATGCCTTGTGCAGTTTCCTGATCAGAAGAAATGACCACTATCCCGATCTTTTGAGATGTTAAAATTATGGCAATATCCGTTACTTTTGTCTCTGGGGCAGCAGTCGTTACACTCTTACTCCCTTTGGTCTTTAATATCTGTTTAACCAGCATAGTATGCCTCCACAGTATTAATTTGATACGTAAATACTCAGATCAATCGCTTCTTTTGTCAAGCTTCTCTATCTAAACGATCTATTTCCAAGCGGATACTACTGACAAGATCATCCGCAAACCGGTTCATTCTATCAATGCGGCAATTATCGTTGTGGCGTATAAGATAAAACGATCGTCTAAGCGAAAACACCTCTGGCAGAACCCGTTCAATATTTTGCGCAAAGGGAAGTGCAAAGCCATGCACTATCCCCACACCAGCGCCCGTTCGGAGTAGATTGAACTGAACAGAAACGGAATTTGAAGCTAAAGACACGCGCTCGATACCAATCTCTGATAGATAATCTAGTTCCTTGTCAAAAATCATATCTGCAATGTAACCCACAAAGCGGTGTTCTTTAAGATCTGAGAGCCTCTTAACTGTATTATGTTGTTTTAAATATTCTTTTGAAGCGGCCAAATAAAGATTATAATCAGCAAGTCTTTGAACACTTAAGCGCCTCGTCGTCGGTGGGCTCACGGCAATAGCCATATCTACTTCGCGCTTGGACAGATTTACCACTCGGGGGAGGGCAACAATCTGGATATCCAAATCAGGATGGCGATCCGAGATCGCAGCACATACTTGCGGTAGGATGAAATTTGCGCATCCATCAGGGGCTCCAATCCTTATTTGGCCCTTAAGTAGTGTCCCCTGTCCCCCAATATCGAGGCTTAAGCCAGCCATTTCATTCTCGATCCGCTGCGCCTGTTCCATTAAGCGCATTCCAGCATCTGTCAACGCGTAACCGAGCGACGATTTTGCAAAAAGTGGTGCGCCCAGACTTTGTTCAAGACGCGCAACGCGCCTGCCAACTGTTGCAGGATCAACTTTTAAGATGCGTCCAGCCGCAGAAAGAGTTTCTGCTCTAGCCACAGCGAGAAACACGCGGATGTCATTCCATTGATAAGTCATATCCACCTTTGCATAATTGCATTATTACTTTGAATTTTTATCCCTTTTCTCAGCATTTTTGCAAGGCTATGATGTTCATCAATGATAGGAGGACAATCAATGCAAGAATTAACTCATTATATTGGCGGAGAACATGTAAAAGGTACATCCAGACGGTTTGCCGATATTTTTAATCCGGCCACAGGTGAAGTACAGGCCAAAGTCCCTTTGGCGTCCAGCGATGAAATATCTCAAGCAGTTGAAATTGCTTCCAAAGCACAACTTGCATGGGAGGTGGTTAACCCTCAGCGGCGAGCTAGAGTGATGATGAAATTTGTCGATCTGTTGAACCGTGATATGGATAAGCTCGCAGAGGCCCTAAGCCGGGAGCACGGTAAAACTATTCCAGATGCAAAGGGCGATGTACAGCGCGGTTTAGAAGTTGTGGAGTATTGCATCGGCGCTCCCCAGCTTTTGAAGGGTGAGTACACAGACAGCGCAGGTCCAGGTATCGATATGTATTCGATGCGTCAGGCCTTAGGTGTAACAGCCGGCATAACCCCCTTCAACTTTCCAGCTATGATACTAATGTGGATGTTTGCGCCCGCGATTGCATGCGGGAATGCGTTTATCCTCAAACCATCAGAGCGCGATCCGTCAGTTCCTTTGATGCTGGCCGAGCTCATTGAAGAAGCCGGTTTGCCAAAAGGCGTATTGCAAGTCGTCAATGGCGACAAAGAGGCGGTTGATGCGATATTGAACAACCCCGTCATACAGTCCATCGGTTTTGTTGGTTCGACTCCAATTGCTGAATATATCTATGGCCGCGGCTGCAGTAATGGAAAGCGCGTCCAATGTTTTGGTGGCGCAAAAAACCACATGATTATTATGCCGGACGCGGACATAGACCAAGCTGCAGACGCACTGGTCGGAGCAGGTTATGGCGCGGCAGGCGAACGTTGTATGGCCATTTCAGTTGCCGTGCCTGTCGGCGACGAAACTGCAGATAGGTTAATTGAAAAGCTCATTCCAAGGATCGAAAAACTCAAAGTCGGCCCATATACGGCAGGCGATGATATCGATTATGGGCCCGTTGTGACAGCGGCCGCCAAACAAAACATTCTTGGCCTTGTCGAAAGCGGTGTAGCACAGGGTGCAGAGTTAGTTGTGGATGGCCGCAACTTTAATCTTCAAGGATATGAAGACGGATTCTTTGTTGGCGCTCATTTGTTTGACCGAGTAACGCCTAATATGGATATCTATAAAAAGGAAATATTTGGTCCCGTTCTCAGCACAGTGCGTGCAGCAAGTTATGAGGAAGCGATCGGATTGGCAATGGACCATGAATATGGCAATGGAACTGCCATTTTCACCCGTGACGGGGATGCAGCACGCGATTTCGCAAACCGCATTAACATTGGTATGGTCGGCATCAATGTACCGATTCCGGTGCCATTAGCCTACCACACGTTCGGAGGCTGGAAAAAATCAGTCTTTGGTGATTTGAACCAACACGGACCAGATGCGTTTAAGTTCTACACAAGAACCAAAACGATAACCTCTCGCTGGCCTTCAGGCATCAAAGAAGGCGGGGAATTCAACTTCAAAGCGATGGACTAATCTCCGAGATTCTTTCAAAATAAAAAATACAGCCACTGCTTTTACAGCAGTGGCTTTTTTTAATACGCACTACTTAATAAGCTTTTAACACGACCCATTTAACAAAAAATCCTAAATAGTACGTTTACGACTTTGCGTCGTATTCGGGTTAGAATCATAAAATTTTAAAAAATACGCTTGAGAGAAACTAGTAGGCGGTGGATGAAACAGGAAGCATCCAAGATATAGATTTTTACTTTAACAATCGGTGCAGAAAGGCGTCAAGCCGCCAACGGGACGCCAGGTTTAAAGCTTCGAATTCATTTTCCTTACACTTTGATAATATCCGGAGACTATCATGACTGCTCAATCCCCCCGCCGCGCCGGTGGACGTTCTGCAAGAAGATCTGCACGCGCGGCCCCTTTGGCCGATCATTTACGCCCTGTGCGCGCAGGAATGACCGGTGGCACCTACCAACCACTAACTGCTGAAGGCATCCAGCGCATCCACCAAGCGGTTCTAGATGCGCTCGAAAATATTGGACTTGCCGATGCGCCACCAAGTGGCATTGAATACATGACAGGCGTAGGTGCAAGTTTAGAGACCGATGGTCGCCTTCGTTTTCCCCGTGCCCTGATCGAAGATACAATTGCCGCGGCCAATCGCTCCATCACTCTTTTCAGCAGAGATGGAAAAAATGACCTCGATCTGTCGGGGAGAAAAGTTCATTACGGAACGGCCGGTGCCGCCGTTCATGTTGTCGATGTAGAGGGGTGTAATTACCGTGAAAGTACGGTTCAGGATTTGTTTGACGCAGCAAGGTTGGTAGATAAGCTGGATAATATCCATTTTCTACAACGCCCTATCGTTTGCCGAGATATCCCGAACAATCGCGAAATGGACCTTAACACGCTTTATACCTGTTGTGCAGGAACGACCAAACATGTCGGTGTCTCGTTTACCGAAGAGTTATTTGCAAAAGACGGATTCAAGCTACTCCATATGATTGCTGGCGGAGAAAAGAAATGGCGTGAACGTCCATTTGTCTCTAATTCTAACTGTTTTGTGGTTCCCCCAATGAAATTTGCCACAGAAAGCTGCCTTGTTATGGAAGAGTGTATTCGTCAAGGCATGCCAATCCTCCTTTTGAGCGCAGGTCAGGCGGGCGCAACGGCGCCTGCCCCAATCGCAGGCGCAATTGTGCAAGCCGTTGCGGAATGTTTAGCAGGCCTGGTCTATGTAAGCGCCATAAAACCCGGGCATTCAGCAATTTTTGGCACTTGGCCGTTTGTCTCGGATCTTCGCACAGGTGCCATGTCCGGCTGCAGCGGGGAGCAGGCCTTGCTGACCGCTGGATGTGCCCAGATGCATCAATTTTATGATTTACCCGGCGGCGCTGCTGCAGGTATTGCAGACGCCAAACTACCCGATATGCAGGCGGGTTGGGAACAGGCAACATCGAGTGTTATGGCAGGTCTTGCAGGTCTTAACATGGTATATGAGGCGGCTGGTATGCATGCATCGTTACTTGGGTTTTGCTTGGAGTCATTGGTGCTTAGCGATGACCTATTGGGGCAAGCAATGCGATGTGTACGCGGAATTGAAGTCACTGAAGACTCAGTCAGTATCGATGTGATCCGCGAAACTTGTCTATCTGGTCCCGGTCATTACTTGGGGTCTGATCAAACGTTGTCTCTCATGCAAACAGAATACATTTACCCAGCGCTTGGAGATCGAACCTCACCAAAGGAATGGGATGAGCTGGGCAAACCTGACCTTATTCAAAAAGCGATTGAGCGCAAAGAAGCTATTTTATCAGAACCGTCTGCCGCACAGTTTTCACCCGAGATGGATCTTGCCATAAGAGAGGCGTTTAACATACATTTACTTAAGTAAGCCTCGAAGCGACTTATCATTGAAGATAAGCGCCCTAGAAGTCGTTTTTTGCTGTGCTGCAGCACGATAGCGCTGGTCATTTACAACCAGAGCCTATACGGCATCGCAAATACCGATAACCTGGGAAAAGCTGAATGGATTTGCGCAATATTGCGATCATCGCACACGTTGATCATGGTAAAACCACATTGGTGGACGAACTGCTGAAACAATCTGGTGCCTTTCGGGCCAATCAGGCTGTTGCAGAACGAGCGATGGATAGCAACGATCTCGAACGCGAACGGGGTATCACGATACTAGCAAAGGCCACTTCGGTGGAATGGAAAGGCGTACGAATTAATATCGTGGACACGCCCGGACACGCAGATTTCGGCGGTGAAGTAGAGCGTATCCTTAGCATGGTGGATGGTGTTGTCTTGTTAGTTGACGCCGCAGAAGGACCGATGCCGCAAACCAAATTTGTCACATCAAAAGCCTTGGCTCTAGGTTTGCGCCCGATTGTTGTTCTTAACAAAGTGGATAAACCCGATGCTGAGCCTGACCGGGCTTTGAACGAGTGTTTTGATCTCTTTGCAGCCCTTGACGCCACCGAAGACCAACTTGATTTTCCACACCTTTACGCCTCTGGACGTTCGGGGTGGGCCGATCATGAGCTAGATGGCCCCAGAAACAACTTGGACGCCCTTTTTGACCTCGTCTTAAACCACGTTCCAGCCCCCAAGCAGCTTGCCCATCAAAAAGAAGATTTTTCGATGCTTGCGACGACACTAAGCAATGATCCGTTTGTTGGGCGCATTCTCACCGGACGCGTAGAAACAGGCCGCTTAAAGGTCGGAGCAACACTCCAGGCGCTCAGCCGTACAGGGCAAAGATTTGAACAGTTCCGCGTTACGCGTATTCAAGCGTTCCGGGGACTTGCACAAGCGGATATCGAAGAGGCCGCCGCTGGTGATATCGTATCATTAGCAGGCATGTCAAAAGCAACGGTTTCTGACACCCTGTGCGCTTTGGCCGTAGATACAGCCTTTGAATCCCAGCCTATAGATCCGCCAACAATTACAGTAACGTTTGGGATTAACGACAGCCCACTTGCAGGTCGTGAAGGTAAAAAAGTACAAAGCCGCGTCATTCGAGAACGTTTGTTCAAAGAAGCAGAAAGTAACGTCGCCATCCGTATAACAGACACGCCTAGCGGCGAAGCCTTCGAAGTTGCCGGCCGCGGCGAACTCCAAATGGGCGTTCTGATCGAAAACATGCGCCGCGAAGGTTTTGAACTTTCAATTTCGCGTCCTCAAGTATTGTTCCGTGAAGACGAAAAAGGCGCGCGACTCGAGCCTATTGAAGAAGCTACAATTGACGTTGATGACGATTACACTGGCGCCGTGATTGAAAAGCTCACTGGCCCCCGCAGGGGTGAGATGGTGGATATGCGCCCCGCTGGAGTAGGGAAGACACGGATTATTGCACATGTTCCCTCGCGCGGATTGATTGGATATCATGGTGAATTTTTAACAGATACACGCGGCACTGGCGTTTTAAACCGAGTTTTTCATGAATGGGCACCTTACAAGGGTACGATATCAGGACGACGCGCAGGTGTTTTGATTTCCATAGAAGACGGCGTTTCTGTTGCCTATGCACTCTGGAATCTCGAAGATCGTGGACGGATGTTCATTGGGGCTCAGGAAAAAATCTATCAAGGCATGATCATCGGCGAGCACAGCCGCGAAAATGATTTGGAAGTCAACCCACTCAAAGGGAAAAAGCTGACCAATGTGCGGGCATCCGGCACTGATGAAGCCGTCCGGCTGACAACTCATACGCAATTTTCGCTCGAACAAGCGATTGCTTATATAAATGACGATGAGTTGGTCGAAGTGACGCCTGCATCCATTCGGTTACGAAAAAGACACCTTGATCCACATGAACGAAAGCGGATAAGCAAAACCTACTAACGGATTTCTTTAATTATAAATAGAATAATTTGGCGCGAGAAATAGCGCGCCAAATTAACCTATTCAGTGGTTTCCACGATCAGCAGTTCACGTTCCGCCGCACCGCGCGCAAAATCAAGTGCGGCCTGATATTCCTGCGAGTTGTAGCAGGTCTCTGCTGCCTCGACGCTGTCAAATTTTGCAACGACGTTACGCGGACGATCTGTTCCTTCCAATTGAACGTATCGTCCCCCACGCGCAATAAATTTACCACCGTGTTTTGCGATCGCGGGCCCTGCAAGCGCTGCATATTTACCGTAGGCATCTTCGTCATGTACCGTAACATGACCAATCCATAAAGCTGGCATCAGTTTACTCCTTCAATTATTCCTTCAGCCGCACGAACGGCTGCATCGGCTTGTGATATATCGTTGCCGCCACCACGCGCCATATCAGGGCGCCCTCCACCACCGCTGCCCCCCACTTGGGGAACCGCCGCTTTCACAAGATCAACAGCAGAAAGCCGATCTGTCAAATCTGTAGTTACACCTGCACAAACGGCAACTTTTCCATCGGCATTCGCAATGAGAAGTACCGCTCCAGATCCTAAAAGTGACTTATATTCATCGATAAGAGCAGGTAAATCTTTGCCAGACACACCGTTTAAGACCTGGGCTATAAATTCGATACCATTTATGTTCTTAGACCCAGTCTCACCCTTAGTGTCCGACGATCCAACAGCCATGGCAAGATCACGGCGCAGCTGTACCACTTCATTGTTGAGCGTCTTACGCTCGTCCAAAAGCGTCTTGACGCGTTCGGCAACATCGCTGGGCTGGACCTTGAGGTTCGCTGCAGCCCGTGCAAGTACGGCTGTCTGATCAGAAAGGTACTGATAAGCTGCTTGGCCTGTCAAAGCCTCTATTCGACGGACACCTGCGCTACTGGCGCTGTCACCAGTGGTAATAAACATACCAATATCGCCTGTTTGACGCACATGTGTCCCACCGCATAACTCTAAAGAATAAGTGCTCGCGTCATTGCCTTTATCAGAGCCTTCAAGTTGTCCCATTGAGACGACACGCACTTCATCGCCATATTTTTCACCAAAAAGCGCCTGAGCTCCTAATGCGCGTGCATCATCAGGTGTCATAATTCGCGTTTCAACCAGCTCATTCTGACGAATATATTTATTTACCTCAGCTTCGACCTGCCACAGTTCATCTTCACTCAGCGGTTTGGAATGGCTGAAATCAAACCGAAGACGGTCGGCTGCATTTAGTGATCCTCGCTGGGCGACATGATCTCACAAGGCGCGCCTTAGAGCTTCGTGTAACAAATGTGTCGCAGAATGATTTGCCTTTATGTTGACCCGCCGTCCATGATCGAGCTTGAGCAAAATACTCGTGCCCACCTCAAGTTTGCCCTGCGTAATCTCAGCAAAATGCACAAAGACACCGGCAACTTTCTTAGTATCAGTAATACGCGAAGATAAGTCCTCGCCGCTCATCTGGCCAGTATCGCCAACCTGACCACCACTTTCGGCATAAAATGGGGTCTGGTTCACAACAATTTGTACAGTATCGCCCTTGGCAGCGGCAGAAACCTCTCCACCATCCTTAATAATGGCTAGGCATTGCGCTTCTGCTTTCTCAGTGTCATAGCCCAAAAACTCAGTTGCGCCATGACGATCAGCAATATCAAACCAAATCGCCGCATCCGCAGCTTCGCCAGTTCCCGACCAAGCCGCACGGGCCTTTGCCTTTTGCTCAGACATTGCCGCATCGAACCCTTCGACATCGACCGAGCGGCCTTTCTCTCGCAATGCATCCTGTGTCAGATCCAATGGAAAGCCATAGGTGTCATAAAGTTTAAAGGCAGCTTTACCAGATAAATCAGCGCCTTCGTCAAGCGTATCCAATTCATCATCAAGCAGCATCAAGCCCCGCTCCAGCGTCTGCGTAAAGCGCTTTTCTTCCAGCCGCAGAGTTTCCTCAATCAATGATTGGGCTTGTCTGAGCTCTGGATAAGCCGCACCCATTTTATTGATCAAAGCGGGTACCAGACGGTGCATTAACGGATCTTTGACGCCCAATAGATGCGCGTGACGCATCGCGCGTCGCATAATACGCCTCAGTACATAGCCACGGCCATCGTTAGAGGGCATAACGCCATCCGCCATCAAAAAAGACGACGAACGCAAGTGGTCTGCAATCACCCGATGATGCATTTTACCTGGTCCATCCGGTGCACCGTCTGAGAAATCAGCGCTCGTTTCAATCAAAGAGCGCATCAAATCCGTATCATAATTGTCGTGCTTACCTTGAAGAAGCGCCCCAATGCGTTCCAATCCCATGCCAGTATCAATTGATTGATTCTCAAGATCGATCATGCGCCCGTCTTCAAATTTTTCGTTCTGCATAAAGACGAGATTCCAAATTTCTATAAACCGATCCCCATCTTCTTCAGGACTGCCCGGAGGGCCGCCCCAGATGTGATCTCCATGGTCATAAAAAATTTCTGTGCACGGCCCACATGGTCCCGTTGTGCCCATCATCCAGAAATTATCGTTAGTATCTATGCGAATGATTTTATCTTCACTCAGACCCGCAACTTTTTTCCAAATTTTAGCAGCTTCATCATCCGTGTGATAGACTGTCACCAACAGTTTGTCTTTGTTAAGTCCGAACTCTTTCGTCAAAAGTTCCCACGCAAACGGAATCGCATCCTCTTTAAAGTAATCCCCAAAACTGAAGTTGCCCAGCATTTCAAAAAACGTATGATGCCGCGCCGTATAACCGACATTATCCAAGTCATTGTGCTTGCCACCCGCCCGCACACATTTTTGCGATGTCGTGGCGCGTTTGTAACCGCGGTTTTCAACTCCAGTGAAGAGGTTTTTAAATTGCACCATACCCGAATTGACAAACATCAGCGTCGGATCATTGTGCGGAATAAGCGGACTTGCAGACACAATTTCATGATCCTGCTTAGCAAAGTAGTTCAAAAATGTAGAGCGGACATCATTTAACGAGGGCATAGCTGGTTCTTTCTAACGCAAATGGCTTCTGTTTTTGGATTTATCCCTCCGTGGGGTGTATGTCCACCGCTCTATTGGCCAAAGAACTCTTGAAAGACTGAAAAAGGCCGCCCAACGCGTGGCGGCCTCTCAATAATTTCAATTATTACGGATTTACGCTTCTAGTATATCATCTTCTGAATTTGGCGGTCCATCAGGCATCTCAAAGTCAAGCCCGTGTGCAGCACGAATTTTATCCTCAATTTGATAAGCTATTGATGCGTTTTCCTTAAGAAAAACTTTGGCATTCTCGCGCCCCTGTCCAATCCTCTCATCACCATAGCTGTACCAAGCACCTGACTTTTCAACCACACCGGCTTTTACGCCCAAGTCAAGCAATTCACCGTTCTTGGAAATTCCCTCGCCGTACATGATATCAAATTCAACTTGCTTAAACGGTGGGGCCACTTTGTTCTTAACAACTTTCACACGCGTGGCATTTCCAACCACTTCGTCACGATCCTTAATTGCTCCAATTCGACGAATATCCAAACGGACCGAAGAATAAAATTTTAGAGCGTTACCGCCAGTTGTCGTTTCAGGGCTACCAAACATAACACCGATTTTCATCCTAATCTGGTTGATGAAAATCACCATACAGTTGCTACGGCTAATCGAGCCTGTTAGCTTGCGCATTGCTTGGCTCATCAAACGCGCCTGCACCCCAACACTGTAATCTCCCATATCGCCTTCAAGTTCAGATTTTGGAGTCAGTGCTGCTACTGAGTCGACAACGATCATGTTCACAGCACCAGATCGGACCAGCGTATCAACGATTTCCAACGCCTGCTCACCCGTATCTGGTTGGCTTATCAGCAATTCATCAAGATCCACGCCAAGTTTCTTGGCGTATTGTGGATCCAGCGCGTGCTCGGCGTCAACAAATGCACATACGCCTCCGGCTTTTTGCTCCTCTGCGACACAATGCAGTGTCAGGGTGGTCTTGCCCGAACTCTCAGGGCCGAAGACTTCAATGATCCTGCCTTTCGGCAAACCGCCAATGCCCAACCCAATATCGAGGCCCAATGAACCGGTAGACGTCGATGAAATTTTCTGGATGACATTTTCGCCACCCAGTTTCATGATCGAGCCCTTACCAAATTGTCGTTCGATCTGCGCCAAGGCGCTATCGAGTGCTTTTTGCTTGTCGTCGCTTCGTTTATTACTCATGGATAATAGGTCTGCCATTTTTGTTATGCCTTCCTTATTTCATAGCATTGCAAGTTGGGCAATGACTGCTTTGTTCCGCTCTTGTTCTCGGTTATGGGGGAATAAATAGAACATTTCAAGAATATTTTAATAAAGTTATTTTAAATATTAAAAATTAATTTATATGGTAGACCAAAATTGAGCCTTAGAAAGGGACTGTAATTGTCTGTATTTGAGAAAAAAATTTGGCTTTGCAGCGACATCAAAGACTGAAACAACGGTCTATATTTTTACTTTTAGCCAGCATGCATCAACGGTAATTAACAGCCCACCAGACTTAAAGCATATAAATTTAATAAAAATTTGCGCCCAATTATCACAACCTATTATGAAAAACCTCCCTAATCACTTTTTGGCGGTGCGACATCCGTTGGATTGGCTAAGTAGTTGGTACGAATATCGCCACCAGTAAACGCTGCAAGACAGCGGCAAATCTACTCTTGGCGCCAGCTTTGATTAGTTTGTGGGAGATTATATGAAAGAAGACCAATCAAGATATTCGTAGATCGGAAATCAGGTTGATTTTGTTCGATCATCCAATGCAAACTCGGATATCATACATTTGTTTCAATATGAAGATCAAGCTGGGCTACAAAAGTTTTTGTCTGGGCCCATTGCAGCCAAATTTGAAAACCTCTTGGTAAATATGTCACACAAATTGCGAGTTCAGCCTTCCTAAGAGATCAAGGTAAAACTAAGAGAAATGCACAAATCAATTCGATTTTTGGGAGGATATCAGATCACATCAATTATATCAAATATGACGTGGCACATTAATTTTCTTGGGATTTTTTGCGTTGCGCTTCTACGGCGCGCCATTTAGCAACATTAATATTATGTTCTTTAAGCGTTTTGGCAAAAGCATGTCCCCCACTTCCGTCAGCTACAAAAAAGACATAATCAGTATCTTCAGGATTCACGGCGGCACGTATACTTTGCAGTCCAGGATTTGAAATAGGCGTGGGAGGTAAACCCTTATTAAGATATGTATTCCAAGGTGTATCTTTACGAAGTTCGCTCTTTCGTAACCCACGCCCTAAACTTTGTTCACCTTTGGTAATACCGTATATAACCGAAGGATCAGTTTGCAGCGGCATCCCAAGATTTAAACGGTTAATAAACACACTGGCCACCACGCTCCGCTCGCTTGAGATCCCAGTCTCTTTCTCAATGATGGAAGCCAGAATAAGAACATCTCCCTCGCTCGCAAGCGGCAGGTCTTCGGCGCGATCGGCCCATGCGTTTCTTACATCTGCTGTTTGAGCTGCCTGCATTTTGAGTAAGAGAGCCGTTCTATCATCACCTTGCTGTACTTCGTAGCTATTGGGCGACAATGATCCCTCCAAAGGCATTTCCAGAACAGTACCGCTTAAAATCTCGATTTGATTGATCGTTTCGACAACACGATGCGACGTCACCCCTTCCGCTAAGGCAATGCGATGGCGCAAACCGGAAGTTTGTAATACTTCATCAAATTCTGCCAGCGTATCTGTTACCAATTGGAAGCTAAGCGTTTGCTTGAACTGCGTCGTCGCAGGATCCATTTCACGGACTTGGACTTGCGTAGTATTTATTCCAACTCTGTAGACAACTTCCGAACCGCAAGTGTTCGCGCCACCTTGCGTGATGGATTGTGCAATAGACGCCATAGAAGATCCTTGCTCAATCAAAAAATTACCAGCCTTGAGCTGACCTGTTTTGCCCTCATACTCTATGCCGATACGGAATATTGCATCGCTGGAAATTGCAGCTCTTTTTACGAGATTTTTGGACACTGTCCGCATCTTAATACCACTGTCTACTCTGAGACAGATAGCCTCCCTCAAAGGACCACTGTTATAATATTTCGATTTTCCCCATATCGCTACTCCGCCCAGCAACAAAAGCATTAGACCTATCAGGTTAAATGCATTCGAGGCCAGACTACGCCACATTAGTCAACTTTTCCAAAGGCGACGCTGGCATTTGTTCCGCCAAAGCCAAAGGAATTTGATAAAGCAACACGTATCTCGCGCTCATGCTTTTTGTTAGCGGCGAGATTAATCACTGTGTCAGTCGCTGGATTGTCCAAATTGATCGTCGGCGGAGCAACTTGATCGCGAATGGCAAGAATTGAAAAGATAGCCTCAATCGCACCTGCAGCCCCCAAAAGATGTCCAGTTGCTGATTTTGTGGACGACATTGTCAACTTTGACGCCGCATCGCCCATCATCCGTTCTACAGCACCAAGTTCGATCACATCCGCCATTGTCGACGTGCCATGAGCATTTATGTAATCCACATCGGATGGCGCAAGATTGGCTTTTTTCAAAGCCGAGCGCATCGCGCGCTCGCCGCCTTCTCCGTCTTCCGATGGGGCAGTAATGTGATAAGCGTCACCAGACAAACCATAGCCGATAATTTCAGCATAAATATTCGCACCGCGTGCGATAGCGTGTTCGTATTCCTCCAAGACAACGACACCACTGCCCTCACCCATGACAAAGCCGTCTCGATCTGTGTCATAGGGGCGCGAAGCAGCTCGTGGATCTTCGTTCCACTTGGTCGACAAAGCCTTACAGGCGTTAAATCCTGCGATCCCAATTTCTGAAATAGCCGCTTCAGCGCCCCCAGCAACCATCACATCCGCATCATCGGTCATAATTAGACGCGCTGCATCACCTATCGCATGTGCACCCGTAGAACATGCTGTGACAACCGAATGGTTTGGTCCTTTAAATCCAAAGCGAATGCCGACTTGGCCGGATATTAGATTGATGAGAGCGCCTGGAATAAAGAAAGGAGAAACCCGTCTTGGACCACGCTCTTTCAAAAGAATGGCGGTTTGTGCAATAGAGTTCAAACCACCGATACCTGAGCCTATCATAACTCCCGTACGCAGTCGGCTTTCTTCGTCTTCAGGCTTCCAATCTGCATCCCGCACCGCTTGCTCGGCTGCCGCAACACCGTAGAGAATAAAATCATCGACCTTGCGGCGCTCTTTGGGCTCCATCCAATCATCAGCCCAAAAAGTTCCATCTGTTCCATCACCAAGGGGTACCTCACAGGCGTATTTCGTAGCAACGCGGTCTGCATCGAAACGGGTTATAGACGATGCACCGGACTGCCCGTCCAGAATCCGTGACCAGCTTTCCTCAACTCCATTTGCAAGAGGAGTTACAAGTCCCAGACCGGTTACCACCACGCGACGCATATGCCTGCCCCTTTTATTATTATTCGATACTTTTCGTCTTGCTAATAACCCAACTCATCCTGTGCCGGCAAGTCAAACTGGCAAACAAAAAGAAAAAACCACAACATTCGGTTGTGGCTTTCTAAATTCTAAACCCCCACCGACAACAGAGGTTTATAATCAATTTTAAAAAAAACGTCTGGTTAGCCTGCATTGTCAATAAATTTGACAGCATCCCCAAAAGTTTGAATGTTCTCGGCTGCATCGTCCGGAATCTCGATGCCGAACTCTTCTTCGAAATCCATGACCAATTCAACAGTGTCAAGACTATCGGCGCCAAGATCGTCAATAAAAGAAGCGTTCTCAACAACTTTATCTTCTTCTACGCCAAGATGCTCTACAACAATTTTTCTAACGCGTTCCGCAGTATCGCTCATTTTAAAATCCTCATATTCGTCGGGCTTGCGCCCAGTTTCCCTGATCAAGGGGCGTTGACCTATTTCTTCACAGATGGCTGCCGGCCATTGATAGCCTATCTCACAAGCACAACACCGCGCCAGTGTTTATCCAAACCGCCTATATCACAGCTTTTGCATTTGGCAAATGGTTTGGTGTTAAGAATCAGGGCAATCGCGCTTCAGAAACCTTGAATGAGTGTTCTGAGGAAATCATGGCTCCAACCCGCTTTCTTGAATTTACCCCGGTTTGATCCCTTCGCAGGATTGGCTTTGATGATGCTCAAGGCGATGCGCCTCAATGCGGC
>JAQWKM010000045.1 GCA_029247845.1 Paracoccaceae bacterium
ACCACTCATAAGCTCGTGTAGTTATGCCTTGAGCATGCAGGTCACCCTGTCGCCTAGATGTGACCTCTATACTTTTGTCCTCGTAATGCGCAGTAACCAACATGGCTGCAAATAAGTTGTGCACTCCAGCATTTAGGCTGCATCTATTTGTGCTCAAGACACCACTAGCTCTCAGGATAGCTACAACCATATGAACCTTTTCGTGAAACACTAAGTTAGGCTCTAGAAGCCGCACCTCTGCTTTTCTGATTAGATTAACTATATGCATTTAACATACCCTCAACAGACGCCACGTACTGACTTCTCAGCAAAGCTATGGCTGTATCAGCTTCCATAACTGCCATAGGTCTTTCATCGCCCTGCTGTAAAAACAGCAAAGGCTGTACAGGTATCACCAAGCCTAGACTTCGTGCTTGTCTGTGTGCCTGGGCCAGAGAGTTACTGATACTGCTAAAGCCTTTGGACGCATATTTACACTCCAAACTGATAGGCACGTGTTTGCGAAACTCTTTGTTGATCCTGATGTCCTCGCCGTGTGCAGACATAGGGCAGCTAGAAAAAGCCTCTTTAGCTTCAGGAAATGTAGCTACCAGTTTACCTAAGATTAGCTCCTGCAGTGCTGCGCCACTAACCTTACGTGCTGTGCTGTCTACCGCATCAACTATCATGTTTAGCATCCCAAGCTGAAAAAAAGGATAACTGAAAGAAAGCATCGCCTAGTTTTACTTGGTCTGCTCGCATACGTTTTTGCGTTGATGGTTTGAAATACAAATCAGGATTAGTTTTACGTATGTCTTGATACGCCTCAAATGTCATAACTGTTGCCATAAGATAAAGCTCCACTGTGTGTTTGGTTAATGATGAGTAAATGGAACTAGGTAGCGAATTCGTTTCTGAATTATCCAATTTCAGAAGCTACCACAGAGAGTTTTTGATCTCTGCAATCCTATGTTGATAGTTATACCACATTTAACTCTCCTTGTCAAGCTAAACCTTCTATTTCAGGGTACGAAACAGGGTACAAAATTTTATAAATGTTTTTATATAATATTTTTAAATAACTATAACTCATTGATTTATATTTGATAAAAATTTATTAATGATTTATATTGATATATGAGTAAGAGCCCCCTAGGCTCCACCAAATTCGATTATTGAACTTAATTTAATATGTAAATAGGTCTACTGTGTCGCCCAATTAATCCCAGCCCCGGTATACGATGTCCTATCCTAGATCAACGCCTAAAAAGAAATCTGGAAGAAAGTGACGGTATGTGTTCATCACTGTACCAAAATAGCTTCCTCTGTCCACTGATACCATAGAAATACGCCTTGAGTGAGATAAGCAGCAAAGTCTGGAAGTAGGAATTTATCAAAAGTTTGATGAGGCTGATCTGGCTAACTATCTGTGAGCTAAAGCATCGACGGCTTTGCTTAATATTTTGAACAGTAATGGAATGGGGCTAAACTTTTTCCAAGATTATCCAGAACCGTCCATATAGTTTGACAATTTACTTAAGTGGAATGCTGAAGAATAACTCCTTACTTTGGCAGACCCTCTAGGGGTAATGGCTTATTTAGAAAAAGGTGAAGAAAATGCTGTTTGATTAGGTAATCTGGCAAAGAAAATTCAACCTGTCAGAAGAAAAGTACGCACCAAGGAAGAGGTCTCAATCCTTTACGGTTCTGGGAGAAAAATATACTTAGTCTTCTGAGTTTCATAATAATGTGGAGCGAGAGAAAACTAAGATAGACCATAAAAAGCGCGTTTCTAAATTTGCCAAACTGCCAGAAAATATCTTATTAGATGATATGAACGTTTCGCTTAGCCGCAATTATATTGCAAAACTTGCAAAAACTAATAATCTAATTTTTCATGGAAGCGCTGGTAACGTTGCATTTCAAGCTGCAGTCAAAAATACATCAGCCAATTACTGCAATTCTGAACTATGCTTTTAATAATGGTGAAATCCCAATTGAACCTTGGGATGGTTTACAGCTGAAAAGACAGGGGAGGAAATCTGTTGAGACTATTGGTTTTTCAACATACCAGCTTACAGATTTGTTTGGTTTGCCAATGCATCCTAGAGAAAAGCTACTTTTCCAAATACATTCAGCAACTAGATGCAGACTTGACGAGGTAGCACTACTGACTTGGAAACAAATATCTGTTGCCCGTCATGATGGAAGAGATAACCCTTATGTTGATCTTACAGGCTTTCATACTTTTGTAAAAACAGAGGCCGCTAGCAGGATGGTTCCCATTGTGCCTGAGCTATAGAACCACTTTCCGCCCAGAGACATTCCCCTTTTGGGTGTAGAGCCGAAACAGACCGAATATTCAATTATTGAAAAGACACAGATGGTAAAGTAAAAAACAAGGCTTCAAGACACGGCATGATTCAAGTCAGATGGTTAATTGAAGACCCAAGAATTGTGCTGCATAGCTTTAAACATTTTTTCGTTACCAAATGCATAGAAATTAAAATGGGCGATGAGACAAAAAACCATTTCCTTGGTCACAGCTTGGGCAGTAGAGATGGCTCTGATTATGGAGATGCTCATGGCTTATCCCAGTTCTATGATGAACTTCTAAAAATTTACTGGAGTTTTACAATTGTACTGAAAGGATGAGGCATTAATCATAGTATTATAAATACCAATCATCATCTATCGACAAAGTCTGTAAGACAATATCAAAGAAAAACTTGCAGCATTTACATTAAAATCATACCCTTTTCTTACATTTCAAAACCTAGAAAAAGGTAAGGAAGATGCATCAGAAAGGTTTCAAGGAGTACCAGAAGGACATTAATGTCTGGCAGATATTAGAAGGTCCATTGCATGTTGATGATCCAAGCATTTTAGCAATCCTATCTGATGATGGGCACCCACCTGAGGGAGCAAACTATGTTGTCGTGGCGTCAATTGAAAATGATATGGGCGAAATGGAAGACGCAAATATGTGGTTTGAGGACAAAGTGGATGCAGATGAATGGATATCGCATTTGCAATCCAAAATAGACCCAATCGTGATAGAGTCAGAAGATTGAGAAACCATTTCCTTGGTCACAGCATAGGCAGTGAAGCTTGCTCTGGAGATACTCATGGCTTATCTCAGTTCTATGATGAACCTCGCAAAATTGGCTGGAGCGTCATAATTCCAGAAAAATAAACACCTAAGAAGCCTTATTTCTTTTTAAACCTAAGAACCTTATCTATTTTGTCTTCTAGGTTTTCCATACGATCAATGATGTGGTCTAGTTTTTCGTGGTACTCATCTTGTCCATGCTTATACCGGTCATGATCTGCAATATGAGAAATTGCAGACCCAACAATGATAAGCGTTACCATAACAACGCAGACTGTTATAACCGTGACAATAACTTTTGAGTAATTATCCATGATAAAACTCCTAAATTCATCGCAGTTTTAGACTTAAACCATCCCAATACACTGTTGGGCAGTCTCGCTCCAGACCATGCCTACAGGACAAAATTTATTTGGATCGTTTCCTCTGTCTGGACACGCTGGCGCTTCATCCGCTGTGAGTTGAGAACTCATAAAAACGATTACTAGGCTTATCAAGACGGTGCGCATAGAATTAATCCTTCTCGGGCTTTTTATTCTTTTTAACGTTTATTTACCCTAACAGTCTATAGATACTGGCTCTCCCATTTGTCAGTCCACTGTAGCTTGGCAGCTTAGTTCTCGCTTCATTCCTAAAATTTTCGGTCATCACATTCAGCTCCATCTTTGGTTGCAAAAAACATTTGAAAGACTGTCATTGTAGTGGCGACGCATGGTCCGATACTAAAAGCAAACAGCAGTGTACCTGTTCCGACTACACTACCAAGTGGCCAGCCAAGCAAAACTACGCTAACCTCAAAAGTACTACGTACCAACGCAATCGGAAGACTTGTTAGCTTCTGAATACCTATCATTAGGCCGTCCCTTGGCCCTGGCCCCAAGTTGGCAATTAGATATATGCCGCCACCGAGACCTGTAAATATGACGCCAAGGGCAGCCACGATGATGCGCACGTATGGTGAAGTAAACACAGGTAAATACGGAACCGACAGCTCCAGAACTAAAGAAATAATTATTATGTTAAGGATAGTACCCATATCTGGTGTCTGATGCAGAGGTATCCAGAAAAGGAGTACAAAAAACTGATTATGAAAGTAGCAAAGCCAATACTGACGATGTTTACATTGGCGGTCCCTGTGCAAATACCGTCCAAGGGCTTACTCCAGCTCCAGATGCTATTAGTGATGCTTCGCCAAGGCTAAAGAGTATAAGACCAATCACTAGCATCAAGACAGACAGCAATGATGGCTATATCGTCAGAGGCTTGGGTGAGCTCCAGAAAAGCGTAGGGACTGATTTAATTCTTAAGAACTGCACTGTTTTTTCTTGTAATCATAAAAACCTGTAGTCGCTTCAATGAATAACTCATCTTTACGAAGCCTTCATGCATTTCTCATGAGAAGGTGAGCTTTATTTTCACCCACTGCTACCAAGTCTATTTCAAAAGCCTCACTTCACTCAAAAAGAGAAGCCCACCGTCAAAAACACATAGTTAAGAAGATATAAAAGCATAACTGGAAGACCTTGACTTATCAAAAATGATCAACACGGCTTTCTATGAAATGCATCGCTTTACGTTCTCTTTTCGGTAATAAGGCCAACCTAGACACTATCTTCCTTTAGATTGAAAGTACTAATTCAAAGGCTCAAAGTTAGTCTTACTTGTTATTAGGGCAAATAGCTGTGTTTGAGTAGCTGTAGTGAGACGCGGCGGGACGATCAAATAAGAAAGACTCTACAGACGCAGTATCTTAGGTTACCTTACTTCTATTAGATTTGGAGCGAGAAATGGATCAACCGTGTAAGTATTACAGAGTTGTGCGTCATCATCAGCAAAACGTGTTTGAGGAGATGGTGAGTGATCTAATTGAAAAGGGTTGGCGCCCTACGGGTGGGGTGGAAATCACAAAAGATCATAAACATGGCTTCGAATATTTCCATCAGTCTATGGCAAATATTAAGGACTTTTGAGTGCTGATGTGGTTAAGCAGATATTTGACTTAAATGTAACAATGACACTTCTTATATCATTAGCTAATAGTGCTTTGGCATTTGACGCGGTGGACCTTAAGGCATTGAAGAAAAAAATTATTGTATTGAATGTGAACTGTCGAATGCAAATTTAGAAAGAGCGGACCTTTTTAGAGCAAATTTATGCTCTGCTAACCTGCTTGGCTGTCAAGTTACAGAAAGCGGTTGTTGACTAAATCTGCTATGCTCGCATCACACAACAAAAGGATTATTATAAAGTTGAGACTAATGAGTGTTGCTATGGTGATGATGATGAAAAGTGCAGCGCGTGTAACAATGGCAGTTACACTCTTAGCAAGTAGCGCATTAGCCTTTGATCCTGCAGAACTGAAGAAGCTAAAGGAAACTAATGAGTGTATTGGTTGTGATTTAAAAGGTGCAGACCTTGTAAGAGCGAACTTAAAGGGTGCAAACTTAATGGGCGCAATCCTTGTTCAGGTTGTTCTAAGGAGCGCAAACCTAATGAAAGCTAACCTAAAGATGCAAACCTTTGGATAGCGTATCTATCAAAAGGAAACTAGGGGGCGCAAGCCTAAAGGGGGCAAACTTACTAAAAGCAGACATTAGGTCTGTCAGAATGGCGAATGCTCTTTTCTGTAATACAACAATGCCAAACGGTAATGTTATCTAAAGCGATTGCTGATTATCCTTTCCTAAGAACTTAGTCTTGAACGCTATTGAGAGATAATTCTTGGCTGCACGAACCTTATTTTTTTTAGCATTCATCAATGCATGTTGATTATTGACCTGCTTCTCAAGCCTATTCAGCTTATCTCGTGCCGAGACATATTGAAGCTCAGCATCAGCTAAGAGTAGATCACAAACTTCGTCTAAGTATTTCATCTAATGATTCTCTGAATTAATTACACATATCAACGATTATAAGACAATAAAATCATTCGGTCATATAATATGTTTTCTGCATTAAAGACTTATGGTAATTCTAATCTAATCAGAGCCTAAAAATTATGACAGTAATTCTGCAATGAATTACTTAGTTCACCTCTGGGGTTGTACATTAATTTGGTCTTTACAAAGCGTTTTATCCCACTGCTTGAATTATCTCTGGTAAACTCAGCGCCTGTCGCACTACGATAGTCAGATAATCTAACATTGTTGAACTAATACATACCTGAATATCTACATCCATCTTTGATAGTTATTCCGGCATTAGGATTACCACTGCTTTCAAGCATAGCTGGTTTTGTAAATGAAGATGAAAAGATGTATGTCATCTCAGGCTGTGCCAAGAGCATCCTTATTATTTGGATATTTAAGGACAAGAAAATCCTGTTGGAGGTTGTGAAATTAGGTGCAACCAAAGTCCAACCGTATAATTAGTTATTTTCTAATGACCTCTTGACCATCAATGGCGTGCTCGTGTCTGAGATAGGAAATCTAACTTTATAACCTCTAATGGCAGAACCGCTTCATGCATTTGTAGAGTTAAAAGTTAACCTCTTGCATGACCTTTGCTGCAGAGTTGCTCACTTAGAAAGCACAGAATTCTCTTTACAATAGCACCTTAGACAATTTGAGGCAATCGTTCTGCGGGCGGAGTATTACGGCTTCTATTAGAGCAGATATTACCATCAATGATCGTCATGCCTACGCCTGGCAGGTTACCCAGCTGCACTGATTCAAGCAGGTTTTTTCCCGGCGCATGTTGCGCCTGATCCATAAGGACAAAATCAGCTGAATAGCCCACCTCGATCAAACCAGTATCAAGTTCGCGGCGCCGCGCAGTATTGCCATTGGCAAAACAAAAGGCCGTCTCAGCAGCAACATTGCCGAGCGAGGACAGCATGGCAACCATTCGCATAATACCCAGGGGCTGAACACCAGACCCGGCAGGGCCGTCAGTTCCAAGAATGATCTGATCCAGCTTCCCAAGTTCGCGTGCGGTATTCAATGTTAAAAGAGCGGCACGTTCATTCCCGTTATGAACGATCTCAAGTGCCGCTGTGCAATTTTCGCAGAGACAGATAATCTGATTATCAGGAAGGGCTGAATGGCCGCCGTTGATGTGGCCGACAACATCTGTTTTTGTTTCAAGCACCATATCCGAATCAATCAGTCCTGAACCGGGGATAGAAGGACCACCGGTATGAATAGTGCTTTGCATACCATATTTACGCGCCCATTCCACCATTTGATTGGCCGTCTTGCCATCCTTGACAGTTCCCAGACCAACCTCGCCTAAAAGCTTTACTCCGGCCTCTGAAAGATCTTTGAAATCCTGTTCAACCATCCCATGTTCGATCACAGGTGCACCGGCATGGACTTTTACGCCGGACGGTCTGAAATTTTCGTACCAACGCTGCGCTGCGATTGCCATTGCCTTCAGGCCAACAATATCCTTTGGACGGCCGGGCATATGCACTTCACCGGCTGAGATCAACGTTGTCACTCCGCCGTGCAAAGTCGAATCAATCCAATGAAGCTGCTGTTGGCGAGGCGTATAATCACCCACCACGGGATGAATATGGCTATCTATAAGACCTGGCGCAAGTGTGATGCCTTGTGCATTAACCGTGATCTTGGCGTCTTCGGTATTAATCTCACTTTCTTTACCCCAGCTTTGGATTTTACCATCTTGGGCTATGAGGCAATCCCCATCAAAAATGGGTTCTTCCATTTTTCCAGACAGGATCATTCCAATGTTTTTGATAACCAATTTGTCGCCCATGGTACTCTCCAGTGCTATTATTTTTTATGATCGAGCTCAAGATGAAGCCCGCCTGATTGTCTTTTATAAGCTTTATTATGCACAAGGCATAATACAAGAAAAGCCCTACAACGGCTATTGGTGCGCAAACAATTTCGATATTATTATTTCAAAAATTATTTTTAAATCGGTTGAACGTAATCTGAATAATTAATTAATCTCGATGAGAAGATAGCTTTTTGAACTCTTGACACAATGTTCACTAACATCAATTTTTTAAAAATACATATGTACACAAACAAAAATTTTGTTGACAATATATACCGTTATGACGCCCTAATTCTATTTATAATGACATTTAGATGAAAGAATTGAATTTTGAATTTTGTTAAAAATGCTTGGTATGTGGCAGGATGGTCTAAAAATTTTGGTCAAGACCTGACTGCTATTGAAATTACTGGGCAAAAGCTTGTGCTTTTTCGAGAAAATACGGGATCCGTTAAAGCCTTAGAAGATCGATGCCCCCACCGATTGCTTCCGCTTTCGATGGGCAAGCGAATTGGTGACACTATTCAGTGTGGATATCACGGTATGACCTTTAATGGATCTGGTCAATGCGTCCGCGTTCCTGGTCAGAATAACACACCGAAAAGCGCTTATGTGCAAACCTTTCCAATCGAGGAAAGGTATGGGGTAGTGTGGATCTGGATGGGTGATCCTGATCACGCGAATCCTTCCTCAATTTTCGATTTACCCGAGTTCTCTGATTCTGATTGGCATACCCATCATGGCGGAGAATTGCACATTAAGTCTAATTACCTAAATGTGGCTGAAAATCTTGTCGATCCTGCGCATGTAAGTTTTGTACATCCAACCACTTTGGGTAGTGCCGCTTCCGAAAACGTTCCAGTTCATGTCTCCACTAATGGTCCCGTGATCTCGGCTTGGCGGTGGATTCGAAATTCGGCGCCAGTCGGGTTCTTTCAAAAATTTGGAGGTTTTAGTGGTAATGTTGACCGCTGGCATTATTATGATCTTCATCTGCCCTCAACGGCGATGATTGATTTTGGAAGCATTGATACTGCTCTTAATTGTCGTGAAGAACATCGAAACCGTGGAGTGCGCATCTTTGCTCTCCATTTTGTCACACCTGTCACAGAAGAATACACGATCGATTACTGGATGCACTTGCGGAATACAGCAGTTGGAGATGAAATTGCATCTGAGCAAATGGATTCAATGTTCCAGGTCGCCTTTTGCGAAGATAAAGCAATTTTAGAAGCCGTGCATGAACAGGAAAAGCGACCTCAAAAACGACGCCCTATTCGTATCGCAATCGATAAAGCGCCCAGTGTATATCGCAAACGAATTCGTGATCTTATTGCGGCAGAATCAACTGAAGATTTAGGTGAACCTGTTGATGCTGTCTTTATACAGCATGATTAATAAATAAATATCCAGTCCATTGAAACCAGAAAGGAAAATCATGAAACATAAGTCAATCATAAAGGCATTAACTGCCGCTGTCTTAATAATGTCCGCTCCGCTTGCGGTCGTCGCCCAAGATACTATAAAAATTGGTGAAATTAATCATTATAAACGGATGGCTGCTTTCGCAGGGCCGTACAAGAACGGCATTGAACTGGCGATAGAAGAGGTAAATGCGTCAGGTGGAGTTCTAGGCAAACCGCTTGAGTTTATCTTTCGGGATGATCAAGGCAAGCCTGGCGAAGCCGTTAAAATTGCAGAAGAGCTTATGACTCGTGAAGGTACTGTTATGCTAACCGGTACGATTTTATCAAACGTAGGCTTAGCGATTTCGTCATTTGCTGGTGAAAAAGGTTACGTTTATCTTGCATCTGAACCCTTAGCGGATTCAATTGTTTGGAGTGCGGGTAACCCCTACACATTTCGCTTAAGGGCATCGACTTTCATGCAGGCGGCAATGCTAGCTGAGGCTGCTGCAAAAACTGATGCTAAGAAATTTGCAACTATTGCGCCAAACTATGCATATGGCAAAGACGCTGTAGCGGCTTTCAAAAAAAATCTTTTGAAGTTGAAGCCAGATGTTGAATTTGTTGCCGAGCAATGGCCTGGAGTTTTCAAAATTGATGCTGGTGCTGAGGTGCAAGCTCTTGAGCGCGCCAAGCCAGATGCCATTTATAATGTAACATTTGGACCTGATCTGGCTAAATTCGTCCGCGAAGGCGGTGACCGAGGCTTGTTTGATGGCCGCCAAGTCTATGGACTTTTATCAGGTGAACCTGAATATCTTGATCCACTGGGCGCTGAGGCACCGGAAGGTTGGACCGTGACGGGCTATCCTTGGTATGATCTTCCATCTGGACCAGGTGCTGATTTTGTTACAACTTACCAGAGCCGGTGGGATGATTATCCGCGTATAGGTTCGTTGGTCGGGTATATGACTGTTCAATCTATTGTTGCGGCGCTTAACAGAGCTGGATCAACCGAAACAGAAGCGATTCGAAGCGCATTTGAAGACCTTCCAGTGAACACGCCTGTCGGAGATATTATTTTTCGGGCAAGTGACCACCAATCTACTATGGGTGCCTACGTTGGTTCAACAACACTAAGAGATGGTAAAGGTGTCATGATCAACTGGGAATATAAGAATGGGGCTGACTATCTTCCTTCGGATGAAGAAGTCGCAAAGATGCGGCCGTCGAAATAGGCCAAATTTTATGCCCTCGAGATACTTCTCGAGGGCATTTGGAAGATTGAATTAATATCTTACGAGCAGGTATTTATGGAATTTTTTGTTGCTCAGATTATCACTGGGCTGGCCAACGCCAGTTCGCTTTTTTTGGTTGCCTGTGGGCTGTCATTAATTTTTGGCGTAACCCGCATTGTTAACTTTGCACATGGAAGCCTTTATATGCTTGGAGCCTATATAGGGTATACTTTCATGCAAGTTCTCCCGGGGGGGTTAGGATTTTGGAGTTCTATTCTCTTAGCTGGTCTAAGCGTTGGTGTAATCGGTGTTTTGGTTGAAATGCTTGTCCTTAGGCCGGTTTATAAAGCACCAGAATTATTTCAATTAGTTGCGACATTCGGAGTAATCTTGGTCATTCAAGATATAGCACTCATTGTTTTTGGGCCTGAAGATCTTTTGGGGCCACGCGCGCCAGGTCTAAGAGGTGTGATCCGTGTAATGGGTGAACCAATCCCTAAATATGATATTACACTACTGGTGATAACGCCAATTGTCGCTTTAACGCTATGGTATCTTATCACCCAAACTCGTGTCGGAGTTTTAGTACGGGCCGCAACTCAAGACCGTGAGATGGTAAGTGCTCTAGGCGTTAATCAGGCATGGCTATTCACGGGTGTGTTTGGCCTTGGTTCTGCACTTGCTGGTCTCGGTGGGGCATTGCAACTGCCCAAAGGTGGTGCAGACTTATTGATGGACTTCCATATACTCGCACCAGTCTTTGTTGTTGTAGTTATCGGCGGTATGGGCTCTCTGCCTGGAGCCTACCTTGCAGCAGTGATTATATCAGTATTAAATGTTTTTGCAGTAACTTACCTCCCACAATCGACACTAGTTTTAATGTTCATAGTTATGATCGTTGTTCTTACAATCCGACCGTACGGTCTTTTCGGGCGTGAAGAAGTTGCGGGTGAGCATGGTCAGGTTGGCGAACCTGAGCGGCCTATAAAGCCAGCATCAGCACGAATGCAGCTGTTAGCATCTGGCCTAATCTTATTATTGGCCATGATGCCATTTTACACGGCTTCCTTCTCATTAGTTTTTACTACAGACGTTCTCATTTTCTGTCTTTTTGCAGCTAGTTTGCATTTTCTGCTTGGTTTGGGAGGCTTAGTCAGTTTTGGCCATGCTGCTTATTACGGTGGTGGAGCCTATGTGGCAGCGCTTCTTGTAACTCATGTGAACACTCCAATGGAACTGGCATTTCTATTAGCTCCACTTGGCGCTGGTATTGCTGCTCTTGCAATTGGGTGGGTTTGTCTGCGCCTTACTGGAGTATATTTTGCGATGTTAACCTTGGCCTTTGCGCAATTGCTATGGAGCCTTGTTTTTCAATGGGGAGAGGTGACTGGTGGTGATGATGGATTAGTAAATATTTGGCCTTCTGAATGGCTCAAGCCAACCATCATTTATTACTATTTAACCTTATTATTTTGTGTGGGAGGTATTTTGTTACTGCGTCACATAGCGCACTCCCCTTTTGGCTACGCCCTTCGAGCGGCTCGGGATAGTCAAAGACAAGCAGAATCAACTGGTATTGATACTCGTAAAATTCAACTTTTAGCATTTGGCTTTGCTGGGTTCATGGGCGGGTTAGCCGGTGCACTGTTTGTATTTTCAAAAGGAAGCGTATTCCCAAATGAATTAGAAATCGCACGTAGTTTTGATGCTTTAATTGTGGTTTTTCTGGGTGGTGTAAAAACGCTTGCAGGCGGTGTTGCAGGCGGTGTCTTCTTTAAAGGTATTGAAGATATACTTATAAAATTTGAATATTGGCGCCTTGTGATGGGATTACTGATTATCTTCGTTGTAATACTTGCCCCTGAAGGTATCGTTGGTTCTTTGCGTAAAGGAGCAGAGCGCCTTAATCTGATCAAGTCGAGGCATATGTAATGAATGGAGTTTTAAAAACTCAAAGACTTACCAAAACTTTTGGCGGCCTTATAGCTGTAGACAACGTATCCTTCGAGCTTCAAAAAGGTGAGTTGCTCGCCCTTATTGGGCCAAATGGTGCAGGTAAGAGCACTTGTTTCAACATGTTGATGGGGCAGCTTAAAGCCACGTCGGGCAAAGTATATTTGGCAAACGAAGAAATTACTGGCCTTGCTCCCCGTCAGGTTTGGCGCAAAGGTGTTGGGCGAACCTTCCAGATCACGGCGACATACAGTTCAATGACGGTAATTGAAAATGTTCAAATGGCGCTTCTATCTCATTATGGTGATATCTTACGGTTTCTGCCAAGAGCGCACTTATTACACCGCGATGAAGCTTTAAACTTACTTGATTTAGTTGGAATGGTTAATCAGGCTGATAGGCACTGTGCGGTTCTTGCTTATGGTGATCTGAAACGGATTGAGCTTGCCATCGCTCTAGCGCACAGTCCAATGCTACTTCTAATGGATGAGCCAACTGCTGGTATGGCGCCAAAAGAACGCGTTGATTTAATGGAATTAACTGCCAAGATCGTTCGGGATCAAGGTATGAGTGTTCTATTTACGGAACATGATATGGATGTTGTATTCACACATTCTCATCGGATCATGGTTATGAATCGGGGAAAGTTGATAGCAGAAGGAGATGCTGCTGAAATCCGCAATAACCCGTTGGTTCAAGAGGTATATCTTGGGGGGGGAACTCTTTTTACATCAGAGGTGGCAAGTCATGCTTAAGGTAAATGCGATAAATAGCTTTTACGGAAAAGCGCATGTTTTGCGCAATTTAAGTTTTAATGTTCCTAAAGGCCATGTAGTCGCACTTTTAGGCCGCAACGGTGCCGGGAAATCCACCACGATGAAATCGATAATGCAGCTAGTTCGACCATCTTCTGGAGAGATAACTTTTAAGGATGAGGATATTGTCAGGTTGCCTTCGCATCAGATAGCAAGGCTGGGGTTGGGATATGTTCCTGAAGATCGCCGAATCTTTACTGATTTAACAGTGATAGAAAATCTTTTGGTTGGGTGGCAATCACCTCGTGAAGGTGCTGTAACGTGGACCCAAGAAATGCTATTTGATCTTTTTCCTAATTTAGCGGAGCGCCGTAATAATCGAGGAAAGGCGTTATCGGGGGGTGAGCAGCAAATGCTTACTATTGCTAGAACTTTGATGGGTAATCCATCTTTTGTGCTTTTGGATGAGCCTAGTGAGGGTGTTGCGCCAGTTATTATTGAGCAAATGATAAAAGTGATTGGACAGCTTAAGTCTGAAGGATTGACAGTGTTACTGTCAGAACAAAACCTTCATTTTGCTCAGGCTGTAGCAGATAGCACCGTTATCATAGAAAGTGGTGTGAAAATGTTCGATGGAACACTTGAAACTCTAAACTCAAAACCCGAAATACGAGATGCCTATCTAGCTGCATAAATTTAATTTTAGATTTTTTGTTACCAATCAATATAAATTTACTGATAATTTTTGAATGTTAGTTCGTTCACTTTGGTAAGTGATTCTCAAGTGATAGAATGCAATCTATTTCGCAACTTAATTAGAATATGATGATACTATATGAGCATAAATTTCCATACATTTTAAAATTTCTGCAATATTTGTATGCCTTCTTGTCAGAATCGTATGAGATGGTGTGGTGTTTATCCTGCATCTTAAGAGCATAGTTTGCCCAATGGGTGATCAGAAACCTTGGGAGGAAAACATGAAATCTCTACGAAATACGGCTCTGAACCTCGCGCTCGGTGTGGCCGGTGCATCAAGCGCGTTTGCGACCGATCTGACCATCGCAATCGTGAACAACGGTCACATGATCAACATGCAGAAAGTTGCTGAAGCATATACTGCTGATACTGGCGTTAACTTAAACTGGGTCTCGCTGGAAGAAGGTGTTCTGCGCGAGCAGGTCACCTCTGACACTGCAACTGGTGGTGGACAATATGACATCATCAATATTGGTATGCAGGAAGCGCCAATCTGGGGCGCTGCAGGTTGGATCGAAGCATTAAATTTCGGTGCTGACTACGACATCGACGATATGCTTCCCGCAATGCGGAATGGCTTGTCTCATGAAGGCACGCTTTACGCAGCACCGTTCTACGGTGAATCATCAATGGTTATGTATCGCAAGGACCTAACCGATGCAGTTGGCGTCACAGTACGCGATAATGATAGTTGGGCAAACATCAAAGGTGCCGCGATGGCTATGCACGACCCTGACAACGGCGTCTATGGCGCTTGTTTGCGCGGTAAACCGGGTTGGGGCGACAACATGGCCTTCATCACAACTATGGTTAATTCATTTGGCGGAGCATGGTTTGATGCAGATATGCGTCCAACAATAGATTCTGCCGCATGGCATGAAGCAATTAACTTCTATGTAGATCTTTTGGGGAACTATGGTCCTCCAGGTTCTGAAGGCAATTCGTTCAACGAAATCCTCGCGCTTTACAATGAAGGTAAATGTGGCATGTGGATCGATGCAACCATTGCAGCATCATTTCTAGAAGTTGATGGTGTTGCGTATGCACAGTCGCCAAATGCAGGCAACCCAGTTGGCGCAAATTGGCTATGGGCTTGGGCAATGGCTGTTCCAGCAGGATCACCAAACGCAGAAGAATCGATGAAATTCATCGAATGGGCAACGTCCAAAGCATATATCAAAGCGGTTGCTGATCACCCAGACTTTGGCTGGGGCTCTGTTCCGACGGGTACACGTGCTTCGACATATGCCTATTCTGAGTTCCAAGCAGTTGCAGGATTTGCAGCGGCTGAAATGGCAGCAATCGAATCTGCGGCACCTGCTGCGACAGAATTGAAGCCTTATGTTGGTGTTCAGTTTGCGGCTATCCCAGAATTCCCAGAAGTGGGAAGTGCAGTTGCTCAGGAAATGGCAGCAGCTTTGTCTGGTGCAAAATCTGTATCAGATGCTCTTGAGGCTTCTCAAGCTGCAGCAGACGCGATCATGTCTGAGGCGGGATATTACTAATCCATCCATCTAATTCAAGAAAAGGTTCGGTGGAATTAACCGGGCCTTTTTACACCCAATCTAGACCTGTGACCGTCCTGATCGAATTCTGAGTAATTTATTTTTGCTTGGATAATGGCCATCCACTAACGAACACACTAGCGAAACCTTTGCCATGTGAGAAATATTGAGCCATGTCTAATAAATCACTACTCCGCCTTCTCCAAGCACCAGCTATTATACTTTTGCTGATTTGGATGCTTATTCCCCTTGGAATGACATTGTACTTTTCGTTCATTCGTTACGTTTTGAACAGCTTACGACGCCCGGAATGGACGACGCCAAGCCCTAGTAATTGGCGTGGATTTGGCAATTATGAATACGTTATGTATAAATCTAAAGATTTTTGGTTTGCGGTACAAAACAGTGTTTTCATAGTGGGTTGTATTCTTATCTTAACTGTCGTTTTGGGCTTGGCTATTGCGATGCTTATAAACAGGCAATTCCCTGGGCGCGGCGTTGTTCGCGTTCTTCTGATTTCTCCATTTTTTGTTATGCCCGCGGTCAATGCCGTGCTTTGGATCAATATGATCCTTGATCCGGTCTTGGGGCTTAACGGGCTTGCGGTTGAAAGTTTAAATCAAACGATAAGAGGTCTACATGATTTTCCTGTTCTGGGTACATTTTTCTCTATGTGGCCGGAGTTTAAGCCGGTCTCCTTTCGGGCTACACAAACATCAGCCTACGCTGTGATTATAATGGTTGCATGGCAGTGGACGCCCTTTGCTGTTTTGATTTTCATGACCTCGTTACAATCAGAAGATCAGCAGCAAAAAGAGGCGGCTATCTTGGATGGTGCAAACGCATGGTCTCAGTTTCGCAATTTGACGCTTCCGCATCTGGCAAGGCCAATCGCCATTGTCATAATGATTCAGTCGATTTTTCATCTCTCGCTTTATGCAGAAATTGAAATCGTCAGCAGAGGAAATGGGAATAAAAATCTGCCGTATCTTATTGGTGAATTTACATCGAACAATATTGGCGCCGCGAGCGCTACTGGCATTTTTGCAGTCATATTGGCAAACATCGTTGCAATATTCTTGCTTCGTATGGTTGGCAAAAGTCTGATGGATTAGGAAAGCAGAACATGGCAGTCGTCACAGAGACAACCAAATTTGGAAAAATTTTCTGGCCAGTTCTGGCTTGGATTGTCGCGCTTACCTTTTTTTTCCAATCTTTTGGATGGTCTTTACCAGTTTTAAAACAGACGCTGATGCAGTGAAGCCGGAGTATTTATTTGTTTTTAAGCCGACGCTTGAAAACTATATAAACATGACGGAGAATTACGATTATTGGCACTTTGCGTTAAACTCAGTTGTCACTGCCAGCTTCTCGACTGCCTTTGCCTTATTTGTTGGCGTCCCGTCGGCATATGTGATGGCGTTCAATCCTACCCGGCGAACCAAAGATATCCTTTTATGGATGTTGTCGACCAAGATGTTGCCAGCAGCAGCGGTGCTTTACCCCATGACATTTTTGACAAAGAATTTTCTTAATATTTTTGATACTCACTTCTTGATCATTCTCGTGCTGTGTTTAGTCAACCTGCCCATCGTAATTTGGATGCTGTTCACCTATTTTAAAGAAATTCCAAAGGAAATTTTAGAAGCAGGTAAAATGGACGGTGCGAATACATGGGGTGAAATAAAAGATATCTTGCTTCCGCTTGCTTGGGGTGGTTTGGCATCGACCGCTCTCTTATGTTTTATCTTCTGCTGGAACGAGGCCTATTGGACCGTACGTCTAACGACGACAGATGCGGCAACCCTTTCAAAACTGATCGAGGGTAACAGAGCCCCGGAAGGTTTGTTTTTTGGTCGTTTATCTGCCGTGTCTACGGCTGCTGTTGGGCCCATTGTTGTCTTGGGTTGGTTTTGCCAGAAACAATTAGTCCAAGGCTCAACTTTTGGAGCTGTAAAATAATGTTCAATCCTGCCCCAACGGATTTGACGGGAAAGACCTGCTTTGTCACGGGTGCAAGTGGGGGTATTGGGGCGGCGGCTATTGCACATTTTGCAGCGCTGGGTGCGACAGTATTTGCAACTGATCTGGCCCCCAATTTTGAGGGATTGGCCGATTATCGAGCGTTCAATTTGTTAGAAACAGATGGGTTGGAAACAGCTTGTGAGTGGATTTCTCAGATTTCTCCCGATGTCCTTTTTAACAATGCTGCTGTATTTGATATGGGGTCTGTCCTAGATGCAGATCTTGATCAATATGACCATCTCTTCGGGGTAAATGTGCGAGCTCTTTATGCTATTATGCAAGCAACTGCAAAATCAATGGTCGCCATGGATAAACCCGGTTCAATCATAAATATAGCATCTCAGGCCGGCCATCGAGGAGAGGCTCTTGTTGCGCATTACTGTGCAACTAAAGCTGCGGTTATTAGCTACACACAATCTGCCGCATTGGCACTTGCTCCGTATAAAATTAGGGTAAATGCAATCTCACCTGGGGTCATTGATACGCCCATGTGGAAACATGTAGATAGCCTTTTTGCTAAGTTTGAAGACAAAGAGATCGGGCAAAAAAAGCGTGAGGTGGGCGAAGAAGTCCCCCTTGGATATATGGGCGCTCCCGACGATGTTGCACGCGTCGCTGTCTTTCTGGCGTCTGAGCAGTCTGGATATATGACTGCTCAAACCATCGGTGTCGATGGTGGAAATGTCTTGAGGTAGACTGATGTCCATTATCCAGCCAGAAATAGAGATTGTAGATCGGGACCGCCATTCGATCCGCTATTTGGAGCACGGCTGGCCGTCGGATCTATGCCGTTGGCACGCGCATGAAGAATATGAACTGCATTTGATTGTTGCCACGCGTGGCAAAGCCTTTGTGGGAGACTATATAGGGGATTTTGGTCCGGGTACGCTTTTCCTGACCGGTCCGAACCTGCCTCATAACTGGATTACAGATGATGTATGGAAAGAATCCGTGGAAACGCGCGATATGTTGGTGCAGTTCAGCCAGACAAGCCTTGATCAACTTGTCACTGGATTTCCAGAATTTAGCGAAGTACGACAAATGTTGATATCAGCGCAATCTGGGATCGAATTTTTGAACTTCAATCCCACGTTTGCCCGCGGCCATATGGAAGCAATCCGCGATAGCAAAGGACCCGAGCGGATCCTGGCGTTCATTCGCTTTCTCGTGCGCTTAAACGAACATGCCGAACGTAAGCTGTTGTCTGTAGTCAAACTTACTCAGGCGGAAGGTGGAAGCAAACATGCCAAGGTTGGCGCCGTGATTGATTATGTCGTACAGCATTTTGCAGAAGATATTTCAATTGAAAAAGCTGCTGCGCGCGCCGGTATGACGGAAGCGACATTCAGAAGAAATTTCCAATCAATGACTGGGCATGGTTTTGTCGAATTCGTCAATCGCGTTCGGGTCGGTCAGGCCTGTGGGATGCTCTATGCATCGGACGATCAGATTACGACCATCTGTTACCAAGTTGGTTATCAGAACCTTGCCAATTTTAACCGCCATTTCCTCAAGATGAAGGGTATGACGCCGTCTGCCTATCGGGAAATGGCTAGAAATGATCTTGTACCAATGAAAGTAGATGCCGGATGAACAAATCTATCCCACATCAGGTGTCTGAGACACGTTATAATCCATCAGATTGCGATATTGGTGTTGTTCATTTGGGGTATGGTGCCTTTCATCGTGCGCACCAAGCCGTTTACCTGGACAACTATATGGAGCTGACAGGTGACTTGTCATGGGGCATTGCTGCTGTAAATTTAAGAGAGGCTGAAGCTGGTGACTTTGCCACTAATGATGCTGCGCAGAATGGTTATTTACTCAAGTCAGTGGCACCCTCGGGAGAAATAACGCTTAGTCGAGTCCGTAGCCATGTTTTATTTTTAGACTGGACAGTTGACCGCGAAGAGACAGAAAACCTTTTGGCCCACGCGAGCGTCAATTTAGTTACAATAACTGTGACAGAAAGTGGCTATTATACCGATCCAACCGGAAACCTTGATCGGAGCGATCCGACGATAACATCTGAAGTCGACGGCGATGTTGGCAAAAGCGTATACGCGTTTCTCGCAAACGGGTTAGAGGCTCGGAGAATTCAGCTCGGCGCACCTATTACAGTGTGCTGTTGTGATAACATTCGCAAAAACGGAAAGATGCTTGAAAGAAATTTTGCATCCTATCTTGAAGCGATTGGTCGCGAAGAATTAAAAGATTGGGTCCACTCCCATGTGACTTTCCCTTGTTCAATGGTTGATCGTATTACCCCGAGATCCACATCTGAACTAGTGGTCGAGTTATCAGCTGTGACAGGGAAAGCCGTTGCACAGCCGATTATGGCAGAGGCATTTTTGCAGTGGGTTTTGGAGGATAGATTTGCCTCTGAGATGCCTGATCTGTCCCAAGTTGGGGTGACGGTTACTAAGGATGTTAACCCATTCGAAGAGACTAAAATTCGTGTTCTCAATGGCGGGCATACCTGTCTTGCTTATCTAGCGGCTCTGCGTGGTATTGAAGCGTTTGACCAAGCAATGGAAACGCCGGATCTCTTTGATCACTTTTGGCACTACGAAACGCAAGAGGTTCTGCCTGCTTTAACAATTGACCTACCATTTTCTAAGACGGCTTATTTGGATAGAATCGCTGATCGGTTTAGAAACGAAGCTATCGGTGATACGGTCGCGCGTATTTGTTCAGACGGGATGGCTAAATTTCCAATTTTTATCCGTCCGACACTAGAGGACTGCCTAGCCCAAGGGTTGATGCCCTTGCATGGGCTTAAAAGCATAGCGAGCTGGCATACATTCGCAAAACATGTTGCTGCTGGGCGGATCCCCTTTGACTATATTGAGCCTAGTTGGTCACAACTTAAGAATCTTTTGGGCACTGAAGATTTCATTCTATCGAAACAGCTTTGGGGTGAACTTCCCAAGGAATATCCAGAATTTTCCAAAGAGCTGCGTGCTGCAATTAAAGAAATGGATCAATCATGGCCAGTTTAAAAATCAGTGATGTCCATAAGACATATGGAACGGAACCAGTCTTGCACGGAATTGATCTCACCGTTGAGGACGGTGAATTTGTTGTATTTGTCGGTCCATCTGGTTGTGGCAAATCAACACTTCTTCGTATGATTGCCGGGCTCGAGGATATCACATCAGGCAGCGTGTCCATCGATGGGCTTAAAGTCAACGATGTGGCACCTTCTAAACGTGGGGTCGCTATGGTTTTTCAGACCTATGCCCTTTATCCACATATGTCAGTCTACAAGAATATGGCCTTTGGTTTACGCCAGGCCAAAACACCTGCTGATGAAATTGACCGCCGTGTCAAAGCCGCCGCCGATGTTCTGCAGATTACAGATTATCTAGATCGCAGTCCGCGCAACCTATCTGGTGGCCAGCGCCAGCGGGTTGCCATTGGCCGCGCTATCGTGCGTGATCCTAAGGTATTCTTATTTGATGAACCACTTTCCAATCTGGATGCATCGCTAAGGGTTCAAACGCGGATAGAGATTTCAAAACTGCATGAGCGCCTTGGTTCGACTATGATCTACGTTACCCATGATCAGGTCGAAGCGATGACTTTGGCTGATAAAATTGTGGTGCTTAAGGACGGACGCGTAGAGCAGATTGGATCGCCGACAGATCTTTATGATCGACCCCAAAACCTCTTTGTTGCCGGATTTATCGGGAGCCCAAAAATGAACTTTTTTGACAGATCGGACGTTTCAGAAACTATTAAAAAAAATATGCAAAATGAACATACCCTAGGAATACGGCCAGAGCATCTTATCTCGTGTGCTGAAGCTGAAGCATGCGTAAGTGGTAAGTTAGAGTTGATCGAAAATCTCGGTGAATACGTTTTGGCGCATATGGTGGGATCCAAAGGCGCCACATTTATTGCCAAGATGGATCGAAACCTTGTCGGAAATATTGGGGATATTTTGCCTTTCTCAGTGAATGATGGCAATACACATTGGTTCGATAGGACTTCAACACGAAGGGTTTAACCCTTTTTAAAGGATACATCGTGATGATTTTATGCTGCGGTGAAGCTTTGATTGATATGGTGCCAGAGGCATCTGTTTCTGGTGATCCGTGTTTTGTGCCCAAAGCCGGGGGTGCTGTGTTTAATACGGCAGTCGCACTTGGACGACTGTCATCGCAGGTCGCTTTATTTACTGGGGTTTCACGCGATTTCTTTGGCAATCAGCTGAAGCAAGAACTAGAGAAAAGTCAGGTCAGAACGGAGCATTTGTCTCATCAGGATGGTCCGACAACATTGGCATTTGTGCGTTTGGAAAATGGACAGGCAACATATACATTTTATACTGAAAATGCTGCAGATACGACCCTGTTGCCAGAAAACTCTCCAAGTGCGGGATTTGAATTTAACGCTATATTTTTCGGTGGTATCAGCCTTTGTACTGATCCGACAGCTTCGACTATGCTAGATCTTATGCGAAAACTATCGGACCGGTCAGTGACCATGCTCGATCCAAATATACGCCCATCTTTTATTTCTGACGAAGGGTCCTACCGAAGACGCCTTAAAGAGATGATCGCTCTCAGCGATATTTTGAAATTGTCGGACGAAGATTTGAACTGGCTTGTTCCACATCATCCGCATCTTCAGACTCAGATTGACGAATTGGTTGGGCCTTTGGAAACGCTTGTCTTGATTACAAAAGGGCCTGAGGGCGCCGAAGCGTTTCATAAAGGCCAAAAAATTTCTCAAGCGCCTTCCCCAAAGGTCGAAATTCAAGATACTGTTGGCGCCGGGGATACGTTTAATGCCGGTTTTCTTCATTCTCTGATGCAAAACGATGCGCTCACAAAACAGTATTGCAGATCACCCAACGTGTCAGTTTTAAACAAAGCTTTGGCCTATGCAACCAAGGCGGCTTCTGTGACAGTGTCGCGTAAAGGGGCCAACTCGCCCTGGCACAGTGAAATGTAAAGGGTGCTGATCTATAATCTAAGAATATTAGTTGCTTTTTTTGGTCAGGTTAATTTCTTTAAAAGCGTAATGAATTTTTGCCGCTCGGACGCGTTAAGAGGGGCTAGTGTTTCCCGCGTTATATCGTGCCCAGCAGTTCCTAGGTCGTCTATCATTGCAGCCCCTTTAGGGGTCAAAGAGATTAGGCTTCGGCGTTTGTCGTTCTGGAATGGCTCTGTAAGTACCAGCCCCTTTTGCCGCAACCTGTCAACAACACCTTTGACTGTTGCTATGTCCATAGCCGAATATCGTCCCAATTGGTTTTGCGAGCATTCCCCATATTGCGAAAGACGTAACATAGCCGAGAATTGGGTTGCTGTAAGTCCACTTATGGCATGACTTTGAAATATCGTTGTGTGCCTTTGATTGGCAAGGCGCAAAAGATAGCCAACCTGCTCGTCGAGTAGATAGTCTTCTTGGATCGGTGTGGTGGCGTCAGAAGTCATAAAGCCCTCTCATTGCAGTACGGAGGTGGAATTCAACGCAATCCGTCAATTCCCTTGGCATCTAGTGAGGTTAATCCGCCAACTCTGGGTAAAGGTCGACCACTATCGGTCACGGCCACGGCTACCATTATTTCATTGGCTCGCGGCGCATCGTTCAGTCGCACTTCGATGCCGTCAAAATGGCTACGAACATAAGCAGCATCTTTATGACCTAAAGGAATATCAAGCACTTGTCCGGGGCTACCCATCTTTTTTGATGACGGCACGAGAGCCGCTCCCTTGTCGACCTCTTTGCGCAATGGTGCTCCAAGCTTAGGGTGCAAAATAGCGGCGGCATGCTCTAGCTCACCGTTTTCGCCAACCATTGCAGATTTTCCATAGCCCTCAGCCTGAGCCGGCGTTATTCCAAGCGCGTTGACGCATTTTTTACCAAGCAAGGCACCTAATTCTGCGCCGATATCCATCAATATGCTAAGATCGTCTTGATAGACGCCCGCAAACGGATTCTCAATCACAGCGACGGCAACGGCTTTTCTTGTTGCGGGTGAGATCGATTGACCAATTTCAATATGGGTCTCTTCTATATTTACGGTAATTTTACGGATTTTGGAAATCATCTGAGCCCGTCCTTCCCTGCTATATCTTTTGCGGCTAAGCCACCAACGCGATTGTGGATACGGGCACCGGTGGTCATGACCAAGACTAACGCCAATTCATCTGATCGTGGGGCATCACTGCATCCCACTTCCATAGCGTCAAAGTGTCCCCGAACATATGCAGCGTTTATATGCGTTATCGGGACATCAAGTCTTGTGCCTATGCCTCCAACTTTTTTGGTTGATGGGACAATGGCTTTTGCATCTCCTAATAATTCCCGCATCGCATAGCCTCCGGGCACATGCCATAGGGCACCATGTTCCACTTCACCGGCGGCTCCGACAATCGCGCCCTTGCCATAGCCTTCAATCTTGTCTGCGCCACCAAGTTGCGATGCCAGCGTTTTTGCCATCTCAAGGCCGAGAGGTTTGAGGTCGTCCATAAAGAATTGGATATTCTCCTCGTAGCGACCCGCAAAAGGGTTTTTGATGATACCAAGGATTGCGCCGCGCAAGAGGGGGGTCTGTGCTATTGGCCCACCTTCATGATAGACCTCTTCATAACAAAGCACAGTCTTGCGCAAAATAACGTCAGGCATGTATCAGGCTCCTTTTAGCTCTTTTAAAGCTATTGCCAAGTAAGCGCATATCATCGTTCAGAAATAAAGCGGCACCTGCTATATCATCATGCGTTTGCATGGCGCGCGCGCAGCGTATTCCACGGTTCAGAGCTTTTGCGATATTGTGATCTGATAACGTTTTATATCCTGTCACAACTGGCCTTTGGCCAAGATCGCTGTCTGGATCAATCAAATTTGCCGCACAGCGTAAAATTTGCGGGTGGTGCGGTAGGTCAACAGTATTTGCAATGAGCGTTGCGGCAGCATCTGCTTGCGCGGCGCAAGCGGCCAAAACTGTGACGCTGTCAGCAATGCCCATGGAGAGGCTTCTTCCATGGCGTCCAGAGGTCGCTACACCGCCGATACGCTGATCATATGAAATCATGATGCGGCCAAGATCACGTCCGTTAATGCCGCTCATAGACATTACGAATTTTGTGCCGGGTGTAAGATGGATGGCAATATCCCCACCATTATTCACATAGGCGCGGTTCAGCGGAATAGCAGTGACCATTGCATCAAGGATCGTATCCGCAACCGATCCCGCCACGGCCGCCATTCGGGTAATGAATGTGTCACTATGTGGTTGCGTCGCCCAGTGCATGCGCTTTGCGATATGGCCCTCTGGTATAGGTGCATTCTTCCTTAGGGGGGTGCGCAGCAAATCCAGTTCGCAGACTAATTCCTCAAGGACAGTTTCAAAGCGCTGTGTCGCAGCTTTGAATGCGAACGCTCTAATCTCTTTGGCACCGTCAGCCCCGATGATAAGATCAATAGGACCATGCTGAAGATGCAGGCGCGTTCCACAGGGTAAAAGTACTGCTGCAGGTTTCATGCGCGGCTCTTCGCCCAGCGAAAGTTAGTTGGTTGCATCGGATCGGGTTGATTTTCAATTTTTCTTACTGTCCGCACGCGTTCGTGAGATAGCTGGTCAACTGGTTTTATTTCTTCCGTGTAGCCGCCAAGCGTTGCATAATCTTCAACCCGCATTGTAAATTCGATCGGTGCGACCAAGGCGGGTGTAGGGACATAGCCAAACGAATTTGTTGGCATATCTAACACATCTACCATCACAGTGATACCACCGCCCGGCCAGACGTAGGCTTCGGCACCACCGCATGACACGAAGGTGAGCGCATTTTTGACAGACCTCGTAAGTCGCACTGGGTTTTCGGTAACCCCAGCGCGCAAAGAGCCTCCCGCACCACCCATGAATAGAACCGAGCATATGGATGGTTCGCAGTTTTCAGCGATCAAATCAGAGGCAGCTTGCAACTCTGGCGGCATCTGCTGTGATTTTGGTTTGAGGTTTTCATCAAGCTCATAGTATCCTGATTGCTCTCCGGTTGTAGAAACCATCAGCATTCGGGTTCCGGGCTGTGCAACTTTTGGGTTGAACGGGCCTAGAATGGTCAGTGGGTCCTCGATGTTTGTACCGCCCCAACCCGTCCCGGCTTCGGCAACTTGGAAATATCGTCCCGGGGTCGAGCGGCGGCCTTTTATCTTGATGCCTGTTGGCGGCACATCAAGCTGCTTTCCAGCCTCATGCTCGGACAAAACGCCAGTGATATGATCATCTACTACGACCACTTCATCGACGTGACTAAGCCACTGTTTAGCGAACATGCCGATGGCTGCAGACCCGCAGCCAACGCGCATGAGATTTTCCTCAATACCGTCGATGACAGGCGCTTTTCCCGCCTGCACGACCACAGTTGTTTCATGCCCTTCCTCACCGATCATCATCTCAACGGCCTCGCGGTTGCAAAGGCTAAGTAATGTGCTGCAAGTTATGCGCCCTTCAGCTTTGCTGCCGCCGGTTAAGTGCTCAACGCCACCCAAAGACAGCATTTTTGAGCCATATTCAGTTGTTGTGACATGGCCTACCGGCTCGCCGGAAACCCGCACAATATCACTTTCATGTCCGATATGGCGGTCCGTATCAATTTTTACTTTGACACCGCAGTAGGAAAAAATGCCCTCGGTGACGACTGTCACCATATCGACGCCTTGGACATCTTGGCTGATAATAAACGGAGCAGGTTTATAGTCGGGGTATGTCGTGCCCGCGCCAACAGCAGTGATGAAGGGGCGGTTGCCGTCAATGATGTTTCCATCCCATTCCGATGGTTCGCGGTTTTGTAGGAATGGCACCAACTTTTGATCTGTGTTTTCAATAATGGTCAAAGCGTCAAGGCGTATTAAATCGCCTCCGTGATTGGCATAGCGATCACATGCGCCGGATTTTCCATCTGCGATATAGCACATAACAGGGCAAGCGTCGCAACGGATTTTTTC
>JAQWKM010000048.1 GCA_029247845.1 Paracoccaceae bacterium
TGGTAGCTGTCCAAGTCTTTTTCGTGATTGGCGTAAAGAGCGCCTGCTGATCCACCTCTTGAAATGCCTCGCGGTAGACGTGGCTAGAAGCCAGAGCACCGCCGATAGATAAAATAGGTGTGTAGGCTGCTTTGGCCTGCGCAAGTCCGGTCACAAGGTTTGTCGTACCCGGACCATTTTGTCCCGCTAGCACTACGCCTGTCTGGCCTGAGGCACGCGCATAGCCATCTGCCATATGGGTCCCTGTGCGTTCATCATGCACACCAATGAATTTGATGTCTTGTGCATCATAAAGAGCATCAAACATTTCCATTGTCGCAGAGCCTATAAGTCCAAAAACAAATTCCGTATTTTCTGCCTTCAAAGCCTCAACAGCGGCCTGCCCGCCAGTCCAATTCGTCATTTCAAATCCTTTCTGACATCAACTGATCTTTTTGCGCAGAAACGACGCGATTGGATCAGCGAAAGCAGATGGAGCTTCGATCAGCCCCAGATGTTGCAAGTTGGGGATAATTATTGTCTCTGCCCCGCTAATTTCTTTAGCAATGGCATGGCTCATTGCTGGCGTCGACCCAGTATCATTCTGGCATGTTATGACCAGCGAAGGATGGGTCAGTGGCGGATCGGGACGGATCAGTTCAACGACACCTTCTGCCAAGACCTGCCGATGGGCGGCATAGTTATTGGTATCGTTGGCAAGAACCACGTCTCGGATCAAAGCGACCTGATCAGAATAATTTGTGCGAAACGCATCTGTAAACCAACGCGAAATGGTCACATCAAGGCTTGCTCCTGGACCTCCTGAGCTTGTTGTGCGGGCACGGTCTTCCACGAGTTTTTGCTGTTCCTCACCCCGTTCATGGGGGGAATTTAAGATGGCTAGTGCCGTCACTCTGTCAGGATAATCAATTGCAACGCGCCGGTTTATCATGCCCCCGAGCGAAAACCCAATAAGTGCCCCGCCTTCCAAGCTGAGGAAATCCAACAATGCGATAAGCTGCTGTGCCAACTGGGTGAGACGAACTGGCCCTGTTGGTAGGGAAGTTTCTCCATGGCCGCAAAGATCGTAGCTTAGAACTAGGAATTCTTGTGCAAGACTGGGAACAATTTGCCCCCAAGTGCTATGGCGTGTCAGCCCCAAGCCATGGATCAGGACGACAAGGGGTGCGTCTTCCGGTCCGATCAGATCATAAGCTGTTCCATCCTGGCTTACCGGCATTTAAACCCCCGCTGGGTTTTTGACGTCTCGGCCCATATCGCGTAAATCCTCATATCTATCCCCGATCCGATGATTGGGGTGACCTCCAACTGATGCTCCTAGGGCTACAATGATTTCATCATCGCCCGGAGCGTCAGAAACGCTTGTCTGGATTGTTTGATAATGTGATCGTCTGCCGCCGTCGTGTTTGTCCATGAGCGGAATCGTGATGGTACAATTTGCAGATCCGCGGGTATTTGAAAAGGCAAGATAACTCTTGGCCCCGATCGCTTCTCGGAACTGATTTCCAAAATGCAAAGTATGGGTCATCGCTTGGGCGTGTTCTATTTCACTGCCCATGCCCACGACACTGGCTTTTCCACATCCTTCAAGCTGATCACCAGTTACATTAAGCAACATCTCAGTAAGCATTTTACCTATGACTGGTCCATGTTCTTGGATTTCGGGACGCAAATTTTCGACATGTCCACGGCCGAACCAAGGGTTTTTAATAATCATCATCGATGCGACGAGGCGCGTTGGCTCAGCGACCTTTTTCCAGCCTTCAAGAAAAGTCTTTTGCTGCCATACCAGCGTGCGGCGAATTTCGATTGGCATGTTGTGGTTCCTATATTTTTTGAAATTGAGGCAAGACCTTTTTGATGAAATGGCGAATTATTTTTTCTGGCGGTCCAAGTCAAGACCTATTGACCCGTTATGGATAAAGGCTTCAAAGCCGGCGTTCTGATAAATTTTAATGGCTAATGCGGTAGCCTCCCTAGATAACCTAAAAAGGATATTTACGAAATACAGCGGGTTACAGGTGTAATCTGAGGAAATGGAACATCGGGGACTATCCTAAGTTCAAGCTGAGGGTCGTACGACGGATAGCTTTGATAATAATTCTTCGCGCATTTGGGTGTAAGCGCGTGTTACTTTTGGTTTGACCTGGGACAGTTGAGAGAGAACTGGTCCCATGGTTTCCTCGATCATTGTACAGCCGGTGTCATTCTCGTTTTTGCGGTACGCCAAGACCTTTTCTCGGTGCTGAATCGCCATGTATTCTGAGGAATAAATAGCTATTGATTGATGATGATACTTGTCAATCTGCCACCAAAAAATATCGTCAAAAGGATGATCATCGGGAACGTTATTCTTCATATGATCGCTGAGCTCATTGGACGCAATTACGCCCTCTGGCCAATACCATTTTGTATAAACTGCATATTTTGCCACCGGTTTCTTCCTTGTTTTGGATTGAATAGATAAAACCAAAGCACAAAAGTATGATTTTGACAATTTTTTATGTTCAAAATTTATCAAAAGCTGAGCTCTATTAAAAAGGCTCCCCCAAAAAAACCTAAACTAAAGCTTACCCACTTAGGGGGTGAAGACGATCAGAGCTGACAACGCCAAAAATGCTGGCATGCCTTGAACGAGCAAATTGTCTTCTTGGCTGACGGGCCGCTATAAATTGCAGCTATCAAGATAAATGATAGAAAAACACTCTAATTTTAAACCCAAGTTCTAGTTTTCTGTGAAAATTTTTCCAGAGCAACCCCGTCTCTAGAAAGTCGTTATACAATGCTTGATTGACGGCGAGCGGTTTTTAACTTTTGGCAAACTCCTACGTGATGCGAAAAATTCTTAATGTCTTTGGTTGGGTCGAACGCAGCATTTGCAGACCCAGCATATAAAAACGCTTAAGCGCCTATAACAATTCCAAGGTTTGTGCCAGATATATCAATTTAATAGCCTTTAAACTATTTATGTTGTTCACAAGCGGTTCAAAAACTAATCCGCGGTATAATTTTTCTGACTGGGGATGCCTTTTCAAAAAGTGTCAAACGCTGGCATGGAAAATGCGATCACGCCAATGTTTTTTGCGAATAAAATATTTGCTAGTCATTTATTAATTACTCAAGAAACGCTGCATCAATCTGCAAAAATAGACAATGGTCCCAGGCTATCGCTTTGGTTAGGTGGTGTACATCAGGTTCAAAGGCTTCGATCTCATTTCAAATCCAGATATTGAGTGCCGGAAATCAAATCCTCAGGTCAACTTTTGAATTAAAGCATCCACTGCAAGCGAGGTATTTTCATAGATAAATAAAGGATTTATTTCGATCTCTTGCAGTTCTTTATCCTGTGTCATCATCCAATTGCATAAGTCCAGAAGCGTTTGAGCCAAGCACGTAAGGTCTGCACATTTTGCACCGCGAAAGCCAGTCAGCAATTGGGCAACCTTTAAACCCCTAAGCGCCTTTTCAATCGCTTCAATGTGAGTGGGTAGTAAAAGTGTTTTCATATCGCCAATTAATTCCACTAAAATGCCGCCACTTCCCAGTGTTAAAGCCCAGCCAAATTGTGGATCCTGTCTTAGGCCAACAACCAGTTCTGCCAGTGGTGGATTAGCCATGTTTTCTACTAAAAACAGATCCGTTGCGGCGAGTGGGGCATAGGCTTGCACGCTGGCCCGCATGGTGATGATGGCCTGTTTTAACGCGTCGTGCGATTTTATATTCAAAGCAACTGCGCCTACTTCAGTTTTATGCAGCAGCTTGGGCCCCATCATTTTTAAAACCACTGGATAGCCGATCTTGGCCGCAACCGACGCCGCTGTTTCAGAACTCGCTAAACTACCGATTGGAGCTCGAAAACCGGCCTCACGCAAAAGGGTTTTTCCCTCTGCTTCGTTCATCGTGATACACTGTCTTTTGTTAGCAGATGCTGAGAGTGCCTGATAAGGGTAACGGCTCAGTTCAGTTCTGCGCTCACTCCACCAGGCTGCCGCTTTAATCGCGTTGAGAGTTTCATGCAAACCTTGCATTGGGGCTACGCCCTGTTCGATGAGATCTCTCCGGGTCTGCACATCCAAATTTTCCGGCAAGGTCGCACAAATTGCGGCTGGTACTCCGGCACAGCGCGCCGCATTCCCAAAGGCCATGGCATCGTTTTGATAGAAGATCTTACTCTCATCTAATCCTGCTGCTGGATAATCTTGGACCAGAACAGCGACCTGAACATCTCGGTTTGATAGCGCAGTGCGGAAGACGGGTTCTGTTGCATCGGTCTGGCCCCAGATGGGCGTTGTGTAATCAAGTGGGTTTGTCACTGTCGCGATAGGGGGTAATAAATTTGTCAGGATTTGTGTGGTGTTTTGATCAAAGGCAGGGAATTCTAGGCCAATGTCTTCGCCGTAATCTGCCAGCATCGTCGCGCCACCGCCAGAACAGGTAAACCCGGCGATTTTGCTTCCTTTTGGTCGCTCCAGCACGCAGAGATATTTTAGAGTTTCCAACAATTGGGACGGGTTGGTCACGCTGATTACTCCAGTACGCTCAAACAAAGCTTCATAAAGCTCGTTGGCCCCCGAAATTGATCCAGTATGGCTGATTGTCAAGCTACTACCGATCTTGGAGCGCCCAGTTTTAAAAGCAACAATTGGAGTATTATGGACCAAGGCTTTCAACGCAACGCGCTCAAATTTTGGAATATCCGATAGCCCTTCAATATGCACACCTATGGCACGCGTTGCTGGGTTCTCGCATAAAACATCAATAAAATCTTCGATTCCTAAAACGGCCTGATTACCAGCTGAAATCATATGGGTCATAGGAAGAGAACGCTGGTTCATCGAAATATCAGAGGACAGCATGCCACTTTGGGTAATGATTGCCGCGCCATAGCCGGGACATTCTCCACCATGTGCAAAAGGCCAAAGCGCACTTTTATCAAGGTAGTTCACAATACCATAGCAATTAGGCCCTATCAGAGCCATATTGCCCACGGCATCTTGAAGCTGTGCCTCAAGCGTTTGTCCCGCGTAGCCAGATTCTTTGAAACCAGCTGAGTAGCACACGATGCCGCCTGCACCCATTTCTCTGAGTTTTTCAATGGTTTTCACCGCCGCCTTGGCCGGTATCGCCAAAAATACGGCATCCGGAGCTTCGGGAAGGTCCTCTACTGTTGCAAAACACTCAATATCACAGAGCATATTGCGCTTTGGATTTACGGGCCAATATGCGCCTTCAAAGCCCCGCCGTTTGGCTTCACCAATTGCGATAATCGCATCTGTGCCACCAATGAATGCAACATGTTTGGGGGAAAGAAGCCTTTCGAAATTCTGGCGTTGTGCTGGCGTCATGCACCAAGAGGCCTCAGAATTGATCGGGTGATAATATGACGCTGAATTTCTGACGTCCCGTCCCAAATTCTTTCCAAACGACTGTCCCGCCATAAGCGCTGAATTGGCAGTTCCTCCATCAATCCCATACCACCAAAGATCTGGACAGTGTCATCGGCAACTTTGTGCAACATTTCTGAACAATGGACTTTGACAATAGCGGCGTCCATATCTTCCATACATCCTACATCGGCACGTTGTACGGCATCTGCCACAAGTAAATCAGCCGTCCGTAGACCAATCGCCATATCTGCTAGACGAAACCCAGTGGCCTGAAAGTTGCCAATTGGTTTTCCAAACTGCTTGCGGTTTGCGGCCCAATCGGTGGCCATTTCCATCATGCGCTCTGCTTTGCCACAGCATGTCGCGCCAACCCAGATACGACCCATCCCGAGCCACTTTCCAGATAATTCCAAGCCACTCCCTTCTTCGCCTAAAATCTGATTGGGGCCTAGACGAACACCGTCAAAGTTGAGTTGGAAATTTTTATAGCCGCGATAGCTGACACATTTATTACCTTCCCTGCAGTCAAATCCGGGCAAGCCAACATCCACTAAAAAGGCTGTTACGCGTTTTCGCGGCCCGCGCGGCGTTTCATCCATGCCGGTCATTGCGAACACAATTGCAAAATCTGGCATCACAGGGCCCGAAATAAAATGCTTTGAGCCGTTTAATATCCAATCTTCTCCGTCGCGTTTGGCATTTGTTTTCATGCCCATAACATCTGAACCGGCTTCAGGTTCGGTCAAAGCAAACAGCTCGCGCTTTTCGCCTGTAACGCAAGGATTGAGATAGCGTTCGATTTGATCACCTTCGCAGGCGAGCAACAATTCAGTTGGCCGGGCGATCCAAGAGTGTAAAGCGTGGGTGGTTTTGCCATATTCGCGCTCAACCAACGACATCGCCGAATAATTCAGCCCACCGCCACCGATGTTTTCGGGTAGGTTTGCGGCAAAAAGACCGACTTCTTTTGAGCGTTCTTCTATCTGGCGTCCGAGCTGTATTGGAACATGGCCTGTGCGATCTACTTCGTCCTCGTACGGATAGATTTCAGCCTTTAAAAAAGACTTAACAGTGTTGAGCAAAAGCTCGTTTTCATGCGATATAGACAGGTTCATGGTTCTTCCTGTTGTGGTTTTTAGTATGGATTGGAAAGTCTTATTCCGTAGGCGTACAATTGCAGATCAGGCTTTGTAAATCCGTTTATCGGTGTGAAAGGCGGGTACAAGCGCGCTACAGAGAATGTTAATTATTAGCTCCTCTTAGATTCAATTTATTACGCGCCTCTTGTGGGGTTATGGCCCGCGCACCCATCCGTTCAAGGATTTCTACAGCGCGTGTTACCAACTGGCCATTGGTCGCCAAAACACCGCGGTCTAGATAGATATTATCCTCCAGACCAACGCGTACATTGCCGCCCATGGCAACGGCGGCAGCGGCCATTGGCATCTGCATGCGCGAAATGCCAAATCCTGCCCAATTCGCCCCAGCGGGAAGGTGGTCTTTCATAACTTTCATCGTATCGACACTTTGATCGGCCCCCCAAGGAATTCCTAGGCAAATCTGGAACATAGGTGGATCGGCGATAAGACCCTCGGCAATCATTTGAGTGGCAAAGCGAATATGACCCAGTTCAAAAACCTCCAACTCGGGTTTGACGCCCCACTCCTTGGTCATAGCGGCCATTTGGCGTAGCATTGGGGGCGTGGAAATATAGATTTCATTGCCGTTCCCAAAGTTCAAAGTCCCGCAATCTAGCGAGCATATCTCTGGTCTGCACTCTTCGACATGCGCAAGGCGTTCTTGGGCGCCAATCATATCAGTTCCCAGCCCTGGCATTGCAGGATCTTGTTCAGAGGGAACCCAGTCTCCGCCCATGCCTGCCGTCAAATTTATGACGACATCTGTTCCGCTGTCGCGCACGCGATCAACAACTTCTTTGAACAATTTTGGCTCTCTTGAACCTTGCCCAGTTTCCGGATCTCGGACATGGATATGCGCAATTGCCGCTCCGGCTTGGGCGGCTTGTATAGCTGCGTCTGCCACCTCTTTGGGAGTGACTGGAACGTGTGGGCTTCGACCCGTGGTATCGCCTGCTCCGGTCACCGCGCAGGATACAACTACTTCGTAATTCATAGATCGACCTCATTAACAGTTGACCTATTGTGAAAATTCAACACCCTTGACTGTATCGAATTTTCGTCACAAAGAAAATCTCTATGGCGATTTTTCGATGCTTTCTGATATACGCTTTTTACAGAGGATCGTCGTTGGTAAATACTTGGGAGCCCAATTTTGATAAGCAGAATTTTTTTCGTTTTAATCCCGCGCTTCAACATGTTCTGCCTGTCAAATTTGATGGAGCCTGTCAGAATTGCAAATTATCTTTCGCCGGAGGATATTTATGAGCACAGTTTTATCAGTTTTGATGGACCCGAAATCATTCCAAGCAATGGCATGACCCTACAGTGTTCGCCGCCACCAGAAAAGATTGAGCGCAATGACCTTATTTTTGTTGTTGGGAGTTGGGGTGCCGAACATTATTCCAACAAACGCTTATTCTCTTGGTTGAGGTTACAGGGGCGGTATGGTGCACAAATTTGCGCAGTTGAAATGGGGGCGTATATTCTGGCCAGGGCAGGGATCTTGACCAACCGAAAAGTAACGGCACATTGGTCTTACCTCGCAGGTTTCCAAGAAAAATTTCCCAATCTCCAAGCCACAGAGCAACTATTCACTGTGGATGGGAATATTCTGTCATGTTCAGGGGCCTCGGCAGGAATTGATCTCATGCTGCACATTATTGGTCAGCAGTTTGGCACTATGCTGGTGGGTGAGATATCTGACCAAATGCTGCATCATCCGGTGCGTCAGGCATCTGATCCGCAACGCAAGACGTTGGGCCGCGGGATTGAAAAATTAATGCCCGATGTGCGCGCTGCAATCGAAGTTATCGAGCAAAACATCAGCGAGCCATTCACAGTACCCGAAATTGCAGAAAAAATTGGCCTGTCACAACGCCAGCTTGAACGCCAGTTCAGCAAATCAGTAGGATGCAGCATCGTGCAGTTTGGGCTGCTGCTCCGGCTTCAACATTCCCGTGTGCTTCTAATTTCAACTGACTTAGGGGTGCGTGAAATTGCAACGGCATCGGGGTTCAATTCCCTGTCTCATTTTGCCTATGCCTTTAAGAAGTGCTTTGGTCGCAGGCCAAGTGCCTATCGTCAAGCGTGGCCAGAACAGGAAACGGCACCACATTGGCCCGGGACTTTGGGGAGCTTTCTGGAAACGCTGAATGCTCATCATAAAATTGTGGTGCCTCAGAACGCACAATACTAGTATTGATTATTGCAAATTTGCGCCCGAACGAAGCCCAATTTTTTTGAGGTTGGTCCAATATAAACCGTTTATCCAAGCAGATGTTTTTTACTGTGAAGAGTAAGTTCAGCTTTTGCGAAGAACCAGATATGCAGTCAACCCTCTAGAGACAGAGCAAAAGACGATGCCTTCAACAAGAAATTCAGCCCAAGCCACGAATGGAAACCCAGTTATCGTCCATAAGAAGACAAAGCCAGTCGTGCCATAGGCAGCGATTCCGATAAGTGTACCGCTCTTGACTGCGGCCCAGCAGTCGGTTTTTCAATGGCTGGTTTGACCGCTTCTTTGAGAATTGAGAAGGCTATCATTAAGAAGAAAATCAAAATTTTCCATGCATGGTTAGGTTGCTCCAACGTCACATCGCGAATTCTGGCTCTTCCATGTATCCCACACATCAGCATCAGCCTCATCGAAATTTGGTAGCCGACATCGATGACCAAATATGTAAACAGGATCATCATAAATTGCGTCAATTGGTTTTTCACGTTGAGCTCCAATTTTGAATACTCGGTATCGGTCGCACCCGTTGCTATACATGGAATGGTATGAAATACCTTATTCAATATTATGTTCAGGCCACTGAGATTATACAATCTCAAACTGTCTCCTTGCACCACACTTTGAAAAGTCAGTCTGGTCTCAAACCTCTCGAGAACATCTCATATTCCGCTAACATTCATACGCCTCAAACCATCAGTTAGTTAGGATCCTTTTGAGACATAAGCGACATCTGCAAATTTTTGTCTGTCGCTGCAAAGATCTACGGCACAGGTCGCATCTTGCGGCATTTTACTTTAAACCGTATCGCGAATGGCGCGCAGCACAGCAACGATTTGGGCATCACGTTTGGCGGCCATATCTTCAAACTGCTGATCTGCGGCAATTTCATTGCACCCGTCGATCATCCTGTTGCGTAACTCTTGGGTTAACTCCGGCGCATCTAGGCGTGTCCATGGGAGCTTCAGCGCTGGGCCGAACTGGTCAAGGTTTGTTGCCATCCCACCTTCTCCACATGCTACATGAAAGGCCATACATTGCCCCTGAACGGCCATGCGCGGGGCAGGGCCATTCATCAGTGCGTTGTCTATATCTGCGGGAGTTGCTTCGCCATTGGCCACCATGTGAAGTGCCTCTCGCCAAAGAGCTTCTTGCAAACGTGTGGCCACAAAACCGGGAATTTCCTTTTTCATGATTAGAGGTGATTTTCCAGCGGCTGTGTAGAATTCGCCAGCCCATTCAACAGCTTCAGGCGTAGTGTGGTCACCTCCGACAATTTCAACAAGTGGCAGAAGGTAAGGCGGATTAAAGGGATGTCCGATCACACATCGTTCAGGAGTGTCGCAGTTGCGTTGAATGTCGGTCATTGTAAGGCCTGATGTTGAAGAGCCTATAATGACATCTGCGGGAACAATTGTGCCGAGTTTGGCATATAAGGCCTGCTTTAAGTCAACACGCTCCGGGGCGCTTTCTTGAATAAAGTCCGCGCCTTGCAAAGCTTTTTCCAAATCCGTGGTGAGTGTTAGGCGATCCAGAGATGCGTTCGGGGCAAGGCCTAGATCAGTCAGGCTTTTCCAAGCGGTTTGCAAAATTGCACGAAACGCGGCTCGTTCGCTATCGTCGTGAATATAGGCGTTAACATGATACCCATGAGCCAAAAAATGGGCCGTCCAGCCCGCTCCAATAGGTCCACCACCGATACTTGTGACGCGGGTGATGGATTGGGGATCTGGAAACATTTTCATTCCCCCTTAAAATTCGGTTCCCGCTTTTCAACGAAGGCGGCAACCCCTTCTGCAGCGTCATTTGACTTGAGCATTTTTCGGTAGGTGGGCATAGGGTCTGTGCGCATTTTGTGAAAGGCGCTTTCTAACGAAACGCATTCAATTTCGCGCTGCACTTCCTTTACCGATTGCATGGCAAGCGGAGCAGACCATGCGATAGATGCGGCCCATTCTTGTGCCGCCTCCATGAGATTGTCTTTGGGAACGACTTTGTTCACAAGCCCATAGTGAGCAGCTTCCTCTGCGCCCATTCTGCGGCCTAAGAAAAACATTTCCATTGCGATGTTATGCGGTATGCGCCGGGGTAATCGTTGCAAGGCACCTGCATCTGGAACAATACCAAGTGGCATTTCCGGCAGACCAAATTCGACATGCTCGGCGGCAATCATCAGATCACAGGCCATCGCCATCTCAAAACCACCCCCAATAGCCAACCCGTTTATCGCCGCTATGACAGGTTTATTCAGCATCCAGTTTTCTGTCAGACCAGTAAAGCCGCCCTCGCCATAGTCATCGGTTTCCCACCAATTATCCAGCTGCATCTCACCGTCATTGAGCGCTTTCAAATCCCATCCTGCAGAAAATATTTTGTCGCCACCACCTGTAAGGATTGCCACTCTAAGGTCATTGTCCTCCCGCAGTTCTTTGAAAGCCGTAGCCAGAGCTTGTGAAGTTTGCACGTCAATTGCGTTTACCTTCCCCCGCTCTAGTTTGATCTCTAGAATATGGCCATCCCGCTTAACTACAACACCGTTTGACATGGTTTTTATCCTTGTTGAAATTCTGGAATGACTTCGTCGCAAAATAGCTTCATGGAGCGCTTTTGCGCATCCATATCCATTCCCATACTTGCGTAGTAGATAAATTCATCAACCCCAAGCTCTTGATATTTTTTAAGTTTTTTAATCACTTTATCAGGTGATCCGAAAAGAAGGTTTTCTTCTAGCATCGATGGTTTATATTGTTCGCGACCTTGCAACTCATCAAGTGGTATTTTTTTAGGAAACCCATTGTGCACATCACCCATATTGCGAAACAGGTTTTCAAACTGTCCCAATACAGTCTGAATGGCGCGGATGGCTTCATCACGACCTTCTTGATTTTCGTAAACAGCAGCATGGCGCATCATCGCAAAAATTGGGCGAAAACCATTGTCTGCTTTTGTAATAGCGTCGTCAAGTTGCTTTTTATACAGTTCTGCTTCCTCAAAGCCTCGGGTAAGAGGCCAACTCATCACATGACACTTTTCGCGTAGTGCATAATCAAACGTGATGGGCGATCGCGCGGCAACCCAAACTGGGACTTCACTCTGAACTGGTTTTGGACAAGAGGTAGAAGTGGGAAAGCTCCAGTGTTCCCCGTCATGCTCAACATCGCCTTGCCATAGTGCGCGCACTAAAGGCAACATTTCCTGCATGTGACGCCAGCCGTCAGACTGTTTTAAACCTGGGTGCATTCTATCAAATTCACGCTGGTAAGCCCCAGAGCCGATGCCAAATTCAAGCCGCCCATCCGATATGAGATCTAGAAAAGCTGCTTCTCCTGCCAAGTTGATGGGATGCCAATAGGCGGCAGTTGCAACTGCAGTTCCCAGTCGGATATTGCTGGTTTCTTTGGCCCACCACGTAAGTATTTGAAACGGATTGGGCGCAATGGTCATTTCCAAAGCGTGATGCTCTGCGGCCCACACAATACTAAACCCCCCATGCTCTGCCATCTGCACCATATCCAGCGTATGGCGCGCCACTTCGCGCATATCGGTAGTGTTATCCATTCTTTCGAGATTTATGGCCAATTGAAATTTCATATCACTCTCTCCTCAGCGCATCACAAATGGATTTGCCATTGGTTCGGAAGATGTGTTCATCCAGATTGTCTTGGGCCTTGTGTAATCATACATCGCCTGAAACCCGCTTTCCCGTCCGTATCCCGAGCCTTTCACGCCGCCAAATTCGGCGATTGGGGAAACCACCCTGTAGGTATTCACCCACACGATGCCTGCCTCTACGGCTTTTGCAACGCGCAGTGATCTGGCACTGTCGCGTGTGAAAATACCTGCTGCAAGTCCGTGCACAGTGTCATTGGCCAGTTCAATCACTTCCTCTTCTGTCTTAAACCGCAGAACACTTAGCACGGGGCCAAACATTTCGGTATCGACAATATGCATATCTTGACGGGGGCATTCGATGATTGTGGGTTCGTAATAGTTGCCCTTCATGCCCTCAGGCTTTTTTCCCCCACAAAGTATTGTGCCACCTTCTTGGATGGCACGAGCGACTTCGTTTTCAACGCTCTCCATCTGTCCCAGTGTGCAGAGTGGGCCCATTTGTGTTTCTTCTAAAAGTGGGTCGCCAATACGGATCTCTTTGGCTAGACGCGTCATCCTTTCCAGAAATTCATCGGCAATGTCTTCGTGAAGATAAAGGCGTGACCCGGCCACGCAGCTTTGGCCCGTCGCACCAAAAATTCCTGCGATAGATCCGTTTACCGCACTTTCAATATTGGCATCTTCAAAAACGATAAACGGAGACTTTCCACCCAGTTCCAACGAAACTTCGGCAAAATTCTCAGCTGAATTATGCAGCACTTGTTTGGCAGCATTCGAACCACCAGTAAAGGATATACGCGCCACTTTTGGATGGCTTGTTAAGGCTTTACCACAAGGATCACCATGCCCGGTTACAATATTGACAACACCCGGAGGAAAACCCGCTTTTCCAATAAGATCACCAAATTCTAGCATGGCGGCAGATGCATATTCAGACGCCTTGAGGACAATTGTGTTGCCTGCTGCTAAAGCAGGTCCAATTTTCACTGCGATCAAAAATAACTGTGAATTCCATGGCACGACCGCTGCGACAACTCCCAAAGGCTCTCGGTTGGTGAAGACAAGCATGTCAGGTTTATCTATAGGAAGGACATCGCCTGATATTTTGTCTGCACATCCTGCGTAAAACTGAAAAAACTCTGAAATATATTTAGCTTGCCAGCGCGTTTCCTTTAACATTTTTCCAGTATCAATACTCTCGGTTCGCCCCAGTTCCTCTGAGCGTTCTGCCAGCAACTCTGCAAGTCGTCTTAAAAGAATCCCCCTTTGCGTGGGGAGCATCCTAGCCCATGGACCTTTCTTAAAGGCGCGGTGAGCTGTCATGACAGCGCGGTCGACATCTTGTTCTGTCGCTTCGGGGACCTTGCTCCAAACGTCGCCAGTCGATGGGTTAACACTCTCAAACATCTTCCCGTCAGATGAATTGACCCATTGTCCGTCAATCAACATTTTATACGACTGGATTTTTGACATCAGTGCTTCCTTATGTTGTGAATAACGATTCTCATTCTTGCCGCAAATTTTGAAAATTGATACGATTTTTCGTCACCATATGGCGAAAATAAATTTATTTTGGTTTGTACTACTGGCGAATACAGTCGAGCCGTAATTAGGCGATCCAAGTTTGATCCAAGCAAGCCTAGAGGCTTCGCCTTGAAGTTGATTTTCGTAACATTTATAAGGCGACGTCAATAACAAACACGTCGCCTTTTTGGACACGTTTAACGATAGGCGTTTGATGCGCCTGAGTCAGTGGTCTTTGGTTTAGCGATTGCTCCGACCATATCGCTGAGTGAGACTTGGCCGATAGGCTTGTTCTCTTTCATCACTGTAACCAGATTATGGTCTGACTCGATCATCGCTTGCATTGCTTGCTCGATCGAAAGGTCACTGTTCAAGGGAAGGCCTTCCTTGGAACCAGTCGCATGCGATAGCGTGTTTAGTGTCAAAACCCGCGCCCGGTTCACATCTTTTGTGAAATCAGCGACATAGTCGTCGGCTGGTTTTAACACGATGCTTTGAGGGCTACCCTTCTGGATCAATTCACCATCCCGTAAGATCGCGATATCATCACCAATCCGTAAAGCTTCGTCTAAATCATGGGTGATAAAGACAATAGTTTTGTGCAGCTCATTCTGCAGATCCAGTAAAATACCCTGCATATCGGCGCGGATCAGTGGATCAAGAGCTGAGAAGGCCTCGTCCATAAGCAAAATATCAGCATCTGTCGCAAGTGCTCGCGCAAGGCCGACACGTTGCTGCATGCCGCCCGAAAGCTGTGCAGGAAACCGATCTTCAAAGCCGGACAGTCCCACACGGTTTAACCAATGCTTGGCACGTTTTTCCGCTTCACCCGATGCGACGCCCTGAATGTTGAGGCCGTACATGCCATTTTCCAGAACTGTACGATGTGGCATCAAACCAAATTTTTGAAAAACCATTGAGGCTCCAAACCGTCGGAAATCTCGAATTTGCTCTTTAGCCATCGCGAGGACATCTTTGCCATCAACAATAATTTGGCCAACGGTCGGCTCGATCAATCTGTTAATATGCCGGATCAGCGTGGATTTTCCAGACCCTGAGAGGCCCATAATGACATTGATCGAGTTTGCGGAAATACCAATGTTGACGTCCCTGAGACCTAAAACGTGCTTATGGTGGTCTAAAAGGTCCTGCTTACCCAATCCATTGGCAACCAGATCAACCATGCTCTTGTCATTTGGACCAAAGATTTTATAGAGACTTTTTATCTCGATTTTGTATTCAGACATCGTTTCCGCCTTCCCGATGGCGCTGTAAGCGCTTGCCATATTGCTGAGAAACCCGATCAAAAATAATCGCAAGAGCAACGATTGCAAGACCATTCATCAAACCAAGAGCCAGATACTGATTCTGGATTGATTGAAGCACTGGAACTCCAAGGCCTTTCACACCGATCATCGAGGCAATAACCACCATAGCAAGAGCCATCATTATCGTTTGATTCACCCCGGCGAAAATATTAGGCAACGCTAAAGGCAGCTGCACCCGAAATAGCCGCTGTCTGTAATTTGATCCAAATGCATCTGCTGCCTCGAGGATCTCTTTATCGACCAGGCGCAAGCCTAGGTTGGTCAGACGTACAATTGGAGGCATTGCATAGACACAGACTGCAATGAGCCCAGGCACTTTTCCAATCCCAAGCAACATCACAACAGGCAATAGATACACGAAAATAGGAATGGTCTGCATGATGTCTAACACGGGTGTAATGATCGCCTGAAGCCTATCAGATTTAGACATTGCAATGCCGATTGGAATACCGAATGCGATGCAGATAATTGTTGCCACTGAAATTAGGGCAACTGTTGACATAGTGTTATTCCACATGCCTAAATAACCTATTAACAAAAATGAAATGGCTGCTCCCAGAGATAATTTCCAGCTGCGAGAACCTAAATAACTGAGCGCGGCCACGATCAAGATAATGATAGGCCAAGGCGTTGCCAAAAGAAGTTTTTCAAATTTGACTAAAAAATAGAAAAGTGGGTCAAAAAAAGCTTCGATGCTTTCCCCCCAGGACCTTGAAAATTCTTTAAAGGAAGAATCTATTCCTTTTTTCAAGTCTCTTAAATCTGCACGTTCCATTTCTGGAAACTTAGTGAAAAAACTCATACTGAAACCCCATTATGTCCAGTAAAAAAGCCTGCTAGCGCGATGGCTAACAGACTTTCTCGTTTTATTTAGATTAAAGTGAAGCTTTTACTTTAGCTGCAACATCAGCGGGAACCCAGCTCATCCATAGATCTTCATGGCGAGACATGAATTCGGCGGCAGCATCAACCCCATCGGCTTGCTCTTCTTCCATGAAAACAAGCATAGAGCCCATCACTGAACCAGGGAAAATCCGTTTGGCAAAGTAATCCATTGCAATACCAGCTTTATTCTTGAAGCGGTCTGTTACAACTGTATGAACTTCAGATGCAGTCCAAGCCGAAGGCTTTGGATCCGCACAATCCTGCTCGGCTTTCGCAATACAGCCGTCCCAGTTTTCTGCCCCAGCAAAGGGAACACCAAATGGTACCAGTTTCATGTCATATTTACCTATGATCGACGTTGGTGCCCAATAGTAGCCAAACCAGTTTTCCTCTCGCTCATTGGCTTTGATCAACGAACCGTCA
>JAQWKM010000075.1 GCA_029247845.1 Paracoccaceae bacterium
ATAAAATCTCGGGCCACCGATCACTCGATAGGGCAAGCCAATGGTCAGAAACCGATCCTCAAAGGCCCGCATCTGATGGCTTGCGCGCACAAGAATGGCCAACTGATCAAGGCCAAAGGCGCTCATGCCGCGCGTGCCGCGCTGCATTGCTTCGATTTCTTCTCCGATCCAACGCGCCTCTTCTTCTCCGTCCCAATGGCCGATCAGGCGTACTTTTTCCCCATCTGACATATCAGTCCAAAGCTCTTTGCCCAATCGCCCTTTGTTGCCCGAAATAACGCGACTCGCAGCGGCAAGAATATGGGGGGTCGAGCGATAGTTCTGTTCTAGGCGGACTACTTTTGCACCTGGAAAATCCTTTTCAAACCTCAAAATATTACCAACTTCGGCTCCGCGCCAACCATAGATTGACTGGTCATCATCCCCGACACAGCAGATATTCTTATGTGCACCCGCCAACAGGCGTAGCCAAAGATATTGTGCAACGTTGGTATCTTGATACTCGTCCACTAGAATATATTTAAACCAACGCTGGTATTGCTCTAAAATATCCTGATGCGTTTGAAGAATTGTCACAGTATGCAACAAAAGATCGCCAAAATCGACGGCATTCAGTTCTTTTAAACGCGTCTGATATTGCGAGTAAAATTCGGTTCCCATACAGTTGAAAGCATTAGCTTCCGAGCTTGGCACTTTCTCTGGCAGCCATGCGCGGTTCTTCCATTGATCAATGATGCCAGCCAATTGGCGCGTGGGCCAGCGCTTATCATCGATGTTGCTTGCCCCAATAAGCTGTTTCAGCAATCGATTTTGATCATCCGTATCCAGAATAGTAAAATTACTATTAAGCCCTACAAGCTCCGCATGGCGTCGCAAAAGTTTAACTGAAATAGAATGAAATGTCCCCATCCAAGGCATGCCTGCAACCGCTTGGCCCAAAAGACCAGCAACACGCAACTTCATTTCGCGCGCCGCTTTGTTGGTGAAGGTCACCGATAGTATTTCGTTCGGACGCGCACGCGCGGTGCTTAGCAAATGGGCAATACGACAAGTCAAAGCCTTGGTCTTGCCCGTTCCTGCCCCAGCGAGCATCAGAACTGGCCCATCCAAAGCCTCAACTGCCTCGCGTTGTGAGGGATTTAACTCATCAAGATACGGCATCGGCCGCGCAGCCACTGCGCGCGCGGACAAGGAAGCGGCTCCAAAAGCATCGATTTCGTCAAAACTGCTCATGAGCGTAATTTAACCTTTTGTTCACAGAATGCAAAGAGATGTTCTTAAAATGTTCCCCTTAAGGTGTAAAATATTTTGTCGGCTAATAAAATAGATTTTATACCTCTAAAAAGCCAAATATCTGAGATTATATGACAATCTCTGGACAATCCCTAAATTTTGAGAAAAATAACCCCATGAGTTTAGATTATAAATATCCCGCGCTGAAGTATCTTAAGCCTGCTGCAAAAAAACGGATACCTTATTTTGTATGGGAATATCTGGACAGTGCGACTGGCGACGAGGTAACTCAAGCAAATAATCGCTCCTCTTTACAATCTATTGAGATGATGCCAACAATTTTGCGGGGCGAAATATCTCCTCAAACTAGCCAGACATTTTTAGGGAAGACCTATGATTTGCCATTCGGCGTTGCGCCCGTCGGCATGTCAGGCCTTATCTGGGCAGATGCGGAGCGGCATTTGGCAAGGAATGCGGCAAAAGCAAACCTTCCCTACACACTTTCCACAGTTGCCTGCCAGACACCTGAAACAATTGGACCACTTACCAATGGGAATGGATGGTTCCAACTCTATCCACCCAAAGACCTTGAAACCCGAAAAAATATGATTGGCCGTATTGCAAGCGCGGGATTTGAAACACTCGTGCTGACGCTGGATCTCCCAGCAGCCAGCAGACGAGAGCGTCAAAACAGAGGTGGGATCACCCAACCACCCGTCCTGACAGCGCGTATCCTGGCACAAATTGCGCTTAGACCTCGCTGGGCGTTAGAAACGGCTTTCTTTGGACGGCCCCAAATGCCGTTTGTGGCGTCTTATGGTGACAATATTCGCGGCTTACCGACAACAGAGCATATTGGTTATCTGCTGCGCACATCACCAGATCTAGACTATCTGTCATGGCTGCGCGACCATTGGAAAGGCCATCTTATTGTAAAAGGGGTCTTAGACTCAACTGATGTGGCAAAGCTAGAGCAGGTCGGCACAGATGCAATTTGGGTATCGAATCATGCGGGGCGCCAATTTGATGCCGCACCAGCTAGCATTGATGTACTTCCCACCATTCGTCAGGCAACAAAGCTTCCAATAATTTTTGACAGCGGTGTTGAAACTGGTTTGGATATTTTGCGGGCTATTGCATTAGGAGCTGATATTGTCATGTTGGGACGGGCATGGCACTACGCCTTGGGGGCACTTGGTCCAAAAGGTCCAGCGCATCTTACCCATATCTTGCGGCAGGATCTTTTAGCCAACATGGCACAATTGGGTATTGAACAATTGGGCGAGTGCTCAGAAAAGATTTGGTCTTAAAATTTCCTTAACTGAGTTTGCTAGAATATTTTGTTGAATACTCTGATAGAACGGATAGTTTCCGTCCAAATGAGCCAGTTAACGTCACTGACCTTGACAAGTGGGATGCTACATTGAAGCATCCCACTTTCGTGATCTTTGACGATAAATAATAAATAGTTTTATAAATAGGAAACGCTTGAATGCCAGAATTTCAGAAAATCCTAATCGCAAACCGCGGTGAGATCGCAATTCGCATCATGCGAGCAGCCAATGAAATGGGCAAGAAGACAGTAGCCATCTTTGCAGAGGAAGATAAATTAAGCCTTCATCGCTTCAAAGCGGACGAGGCTTATCGGATCGGTCAAGGAATAGGACCCGTCGCAGCTTATCTGTCGATTGAGGAAATTATCCGTGTCGCGCGTGAGTGCGGTGCAGACGCAATTCACCCGGGCTATGGACTTTTGTCGGAAAACCCGACCTTTGTTGATGCTTGTGAAAATAACGGCATCACTTTTATCGGACCACGTGCGGAAACTATGCGGGCTCTTGGCGATAAAGCTTCAGCGCGAAAAGTGGCCGTTGCCGCCGGCGTGCCTGTCATACCAGCCACTCAGGTTCTGGGTGATGATATGGACCTCATTCGCAAAGAAGCGGCCGAGGTAGGTTATCCTTTTATGCTAAAAGCCTCTTGGGGCGGAGGCGGCCGCGGAATGCGTCCAATCAACGCGCCCGAAGAACTAGAGGAGAAAATTTTAGAAGGTCGGCGCGAAGCTGAAGCCGCTTTTGGAAATAGCGAGGGCTATCTTGAAAAATTGATCCTAAGAGCACGCCACGTCGAAGTGCAAATACTTGGCGACAAACATGGGCAAATCTTTCACTTATGGGAACGCGACTGTTCGGTACAGCGACGCAACCAAAAAGTGGTTGAGCGCGCGCCTGCACCTTATCTGTCCGAAGCACAGCGGGCAGAAATTTGCGAAATGGGCCGTAAAATCTGTGCTCATGTAAATTACGAGTGTGCTGGCACCGTCGAATTCTTAATGGATATGGATAGCGGAAAATTTTACTTCATCGAAGTTAATCCGCGGGTCCAAGTCGAACATACGGTCACTGAGGAAGTGACGGGAATTGATATCGTTCAGGCGCAAATCATGATTGCCGAGGGCAAAACACTCGCAGAGGCAACCGGCAAATCTGACCAGGGTGAAATCCGTCTAAACGGCCATGCTCTGCAAACGCGCATCACAACCGAAGACCCGCAAAACAACTTTATCCCAGATTATGGTCGCATCACAGCTTTTCGAAGTGCAACGGGAATGGGGATACGACTTGATGGTGGAACGGCCTATTCTGGAGGGGTGATTACACGCTATTACGATTCCCTTCTGGTGAAAGTGACTGCTTGGGCCCCTACGCCACAAAAAGCTATTGCGCGCATGGATCGTGCGCTGCGCGAGTTTCGCATCAGAGGCGTGAGCACCAATATCGCTTTTGTGGAAAACCTGCTCAAGCACAAAACTTTTCTTAACAATGAATACACAACAAAATTTATTGATGAGACCAGAGATCTGTTCGATTTCAAAAAACGTCAGGATCGCGGAACCAAGGTCCTTACCTATATTGCGGATATTTCCGTAAATGGTCACCCCGAGACTAAGGATAGACCAAAGCCACCTGAAGATTTGAAAGCGCCAACCCCCCCCAAATACCCTCTTGATACACCGTCGGGTACGCGACAAATTTTGGAAGAAAAAGGCGCTGCAGCCGTTTCAGACTGGATGCTAGATCAAAAAAGACTTTTAATAACAGATACCACAATGCGTGACGGACACCAATCGCTTTTGGCAACTAGAATGCGGTCTTTGGATATGATAAAGGCGGCCCCAGCCTATGCTGCGCTGATGCCGGAATTGTTCAGCGTAGAATGTTGGGGAGGCGCAACTTTTGATGTGGCTTACCGCTTTTTACAGGAAAGCCCATGGCAACGGCTGCGCGATATTCGCAGCCATATGCCCAATTTAATGACACAAATGCTATTAAGGGCCAGTAACGGGGTAGGATATACGACCTATCCGGATAATGTCGTCGAGAGTTTCGTAGCTCAAGCGGCCAACGGAATTGATGTTTTTCGCGTGTTTGACAGCCTAAACTGGGTTGAAAATATGCGTGTTGCGATGGAAGCAGTGAATGCATCTGGAAAGATCTGTGAGGCGAGTATCTGTTATACTGGCGACATCTTAAATCCAGATAGAGCAAAATATGACCTGAACTATTATGTGTCTATCGCCAAAGAACTCAAACAAGGTGGCGCGCATGTGTTAGGTCTAAAAGACATGGCCGGACTATTAAAACCCGCGGCTGCCAAAGTCTTGGTAAAGGCGCTTAAGGCAGAGGTTGGATTGCCTGTACATTTTCACACCCATGATACATCCGGTCTTGCCGGTGCTACGATCCTAGCAGCAGCTGAAGCGGGGGTAGATGCGGTAGATGCCGCAATGGATTCATTCTCGGGGGGAACATCCCAGCCATGCCTAGGATCATTAGTAGAAGCACTAAAAAACACAGATAAAGATACCGAGCTTGATATTGGCGCTATTCATAGTCTCAGTAGCTACTGGGAGCAAGTGCGCGCCCAATATGTTGCTTTTGAAAGCGGCCTCGCGTCTCCTGCGTCAGAAGTTTATCTGCACGAAATGCCGGGAGGACAATTTACTAATCTCAAAGCGCAGGCGAGATCGCTAGGATTAGAAGAGAAGTGGCCAGAAGTGGCCCACACATATGCCGACGTCAACCAAATGTTTGGTGACATCGTCAAAGTGACGCCTTCGTCTAAAGTAGTCGGCGACATGGCTTTGATGATGGTGAGCCAAGGCCTTACGCGTGGCCAAGTTGAAGACCCTAAAATAGATATAGCCTTTCCTGACAGCGTTATAGACATGATTCGTGGAAACATTGGACAACCTCCCGGAGGGTTTCCAAAGCAAATTGTTAAAAAAGTGCTCAAAGGCGAAAAACCTGTCACAACTCGGCCGGGCGCACATCTCTCACCCATAGATCTGGAGGCAACCCGCGAAGAACTGAGCGGTTTTCTAGAAGGTAAAACAGTCAACGATGAGGAACTGAATGGCTATCTGATGTATCCAAAGGTTTTTTTGGATTACAAAGATCGGCATAGTATATATGGGCCAGTACGCGCCCTGCCGACCATCACATTCTTTTACGGGATGCAACCAGGCGAAGAGATAACAGCTGAGATCGATCCAGGTAAAACGCTCGAAATTCGATTACAAGCGATAGGGGAGATAGACGAGCAAGGAGAGGTGAAAGTCTTCTTTGAGCTTAATGGCCAACCCCGCGTCATTCGCGTGCCAAACCGCTTGGTAAAGTCTCAAACAGCATCCCGTCCAAAAGCCGAAGCTGGAAATGCTAATCACATTGGCGCCCCAATGCCAGGTATTGTGGCGTCTGTCGTGGTCAGTGAAGGTCAAAAAGTCAATCAAGGTGATTTACTATTAACGATCGAAGCCATGAAGATGGAAACAGGAATGCACGCCGAACGCTCTGCTAAGATTAAAGCAATCCATGCACAAGCAGGAGGCCAAATTGACGCAAAAGATCTGTTGGTCGAGTTTGAGCCGTCTGAATAAGCTCAAATTATCTGGCACACGTTTAAAGCCAAGACACTCGATTAAATCACTTAAGAGGCACACTAACAGCAAACTGTATAGATTCTACGCCTGGGTTATCAGGATAAATACCGGTATGGGATCGATGGTCATAGCTAAGAGCGTATCGCACGCCACCATCAGTCTCATATATCAAATCAATCCCAGAGCGAAAGGAAATCAACCCTCCAAGATCATGACCATTGCCAGCATCATAAAGCCCTGTCATAGCATGGAATTCTACTTTTACTAAACTATCCTGAGGTGATGCAATATACGTTTGACCAGCCCCTGCCCAAACCGCCTGCCGGCTACTTATTGAAAAACCAATAGCATGACCGAACGGGCCATTTTTATGACCCAAATCATAGCGCAGATATACCTCTTTCCCCTGCTCGGCCCGTCGCTTAATGATGTCTCCACCAGAAACGTATAATCTAGGCGTCACTTCACTTCTTCCAAAGCAACCTAACCCGGTGTTACAGTAATTGCTCTGCATATCT
>JAQWKM010000077.1 GCA_029247845.1 Paracoccaceae bacterium
TGGCCGAACACGTTCTCGGCATAGCGAGATCCTATTAAAACTCTAACTGAAAATAACGCAGAGCGTTTCATGTTCAGCTAAGGTTTTTAGCGGCTCTTTTGTGTTTCAATAGGATTTTCCGATGCGCTCCATTCGCTGAAACCACCGCCGATGTGACAGACAGGACCGAGCCCCATGTCTTGTGCGGTTTGTGCGCTTAACGCTGATCTCCAGCCTGCAGCACAGTAAAATACATACGTCTTGTCCTGATTGAAGACTTCTTTGTGATAGGGGCTTGCGGGATCAATCCAAAATTCAAGCATACCGCGTGGACAGGAGAATGCGCCTGGTATTTTTCCGCTGCGTTTGATTTCGCGAATATCTCTGAGATCGATAAAGACATGATCGTCTTTGTCAAAAAACTCTAAGGCATCCTTAACAGAGATCGTCGTGACCTTGGCATTGGCCTTTGCGACAAGTGAGTTGACACCCGTTGTAATATTTTGTGCCATTTTTAAATACCTTTCAGATATTTAAGTGAAGTTTTGGTTTCCAGAATGGGCGAAACAATTCGATTTTTGGACAGCGGTTCATAACGACTTGCATGCCTGCATCCTCGGCTATTTTTGCCGCGTCTGGATGTGTGACATTGATTTGGCCCCACAAAACTTTGGCACCAATATCGACCGCCTCACGAGCGATGCTGGGAAGATCTTCAGCGCGTCGGAACACTTCCACCATATCAACGGGGCGGTCTATTTCTGCAAGAGAGTTATAGACTTTGATGCCTCTGATTTCTTCTACATCAGGACGGGGATTGACCGGGATCATTTCAAAGCCGGTCTCGTGTAAAACCCTCAGAACACCATAGCTGAATTTTGTTTTGTCAGGGCTTGCGCCAACCATGGCAATTGTTTTTACGGATTTTAAGATATCCTGCAGGTATTCATCTGTATAAGGTTCATCGTGGTTCATATAAGTCATGCTTTAGGCTCCAAAGGGACAGCGATGTCTGCTTTTAGTTCATGGGGGGCAAGGGGGCTTAAGAAAGGGTTGCGATACAATTTGTCATGGCTTTCAACGCCAATTTCAAAGGTGCAATCCGTGATCGGATGGGCAACGCATAATATAACATAGCCATCGTTGATTTGGCGGTTGTTCAAAGCTACTTGGGCTTTTTGGTGAACTTCTCCCTTGATAAGCTTTGCTGCACATGTGACGCACCCGCCATATTTACAGCCGTAGGGTAAATCCACGCCCTGTTTGATCAAACTGTAAAGCAGAGGTTTGCGATGATCCACCTCGTACTGTGCGCCATCGCGATTGGCCAATGTTATGATACGCACAGTCATAGCCAGATATCACTTGTGCAATCTCCACCTGGATAACGTGCTTCATGGCAGCGGCTCGGGCCGTTTGGCTCATTGCCAAAATTCACTATAAAGTCGGGGTTCAAAGACATGCCGCCATTTACCGGATCGCAGTCCATCATGACCATAACGCCACCTTGTTCACGGATTTCAGGATAGAACTGGTTATCCCAAGTTGAAAAGAGTGAGGTTGTGACATAAAGGCGTCGCCCATCCAGACTGAGTTGGAACATCTGCGGTCCACCAGCCATTTTTACGCCATTGACTTCTGGAGCCTTGCCAAGCAGGCCACCCATCCAGACCTGACCCGTCAGTACTGGGTTATGGGGATCAGAAATATCATACTGACGCATATCACCATGTAGCCAATTATTGAGATAAAGATATTTATCATCCATTGAGACGAGTATGGCCGACATCACTCCAGGGATGGGTATGGGCCACTCTGGATGGGGCTCGTTTGCGACGTCAATAATTTTTTCCCATTCCCATTTACCTTCATCGTTCTTCCACCAGTGAATGACATTGGCACTGAGGGCGGCGCCGCAAAACCCATGCGTGCTTTCGGGGTCGTGATGAAATTTGACTTCAAGTGGGACAAGGCCGTCTTCGCCCAGATAAATTGTTTCAATGGGAATTTTCTTTTCAAAATCCCAAAAATGAATCTCACGTCCATATTTCAAATGACCCACTTCTTCGAGATCAAATCCGGGCATGAACGTGTTAGGTGATGCCCATTCCGAGCTAACCATCACATTGTGACGGGGCTGGTACCAGAAATCATAGCCAAACTTGATATCGCCCATTGAATTTTCCCAACGGCCTTCGATCTCAAAGTCTTTGCTAAGATGCAAATAGCCGCCCGGAGCTTCGCCTTGGGCGTCACCCAAAAATGAAATTATGATTTCAGAACCAAGGCAATGGACAGTATGGGGTCCACTGAGGTTGGCCTTTAACTTAATTTCAACGCCGTCGATGACTTTATGTAAGCGTGGCGCTCGGGGGTCTGTCGCTGTATCAACTACATGGATATTGTTTGAGCGAACGCCCGGAAGCAGCAGGTATTTACGCGACATATTAGAGTCTTCGTGGCACGACGAACAGGCATTCCAGCCCATGTGGTGTAATTCGTCTCCTATTCTGGGCATTTCCAGTCTGTGAATAACCTGAGAATAAGTCGGGCTGTTAGGATCGACATCGACTGTGGCAAGATAGTCGGGCTTTTGAATGCCTGTGCCTGTATAAATTGCAATCGTGTAAAGCAATTTCTCCCTTGGTGCCTGTATTGCCTCGGCAGGGGAAGCATATCCTGGTCCACAACATTCCATCTGGTTTCCTTCAATACGATTCGTATGTGTTGACAAATCTGTTGTGATCTTATTACATAAGACAAATGTCTGTAAAGTGAGATTTAGGTGCATTTAGATCGTCTAATTATAATTCTTGAGGCTGTAGGGGCGGCCGGTCGTCCAGTCACACCACCGGAAGTCCAGCAAATGACAGGATTGCCACGTCCGACGTGCTATAGATTGCTTCAATCCATGCGCGAACAGAGATTGCTGGATGAACCTGAGCAAGGTCGCTTTTTGCTGGGTGAGCGCATGGTACGCCTTGGGTTAATGGGGCAGAGCGATACTGATGTGACACAGGCCGCTATTCCGACCTTGAAAGAGGCGGCTCATCTCTTTGGTGAGGCGGTTTTTCTGTCGCGATACCGCAACAAAGGGGTCGAGATTATTCATGTAGAAGCTCCAAGAGACGCTAAACGTTCGTTTGTGCATCCAGGGCTTGGCTTTCGCCCGCTTCACGCCTGTTCTTGTTCCAAAGTCATTGCGGCCTACGCTGATAACGATTTTCAAAAAGAAATCTTCAATGCGCCAATGAAATCGTATACGGACTACACGAAACAAAATCCTGATGCTTTGTCCGAAGAGTTTGAGGCGATCCGCCAAATCGGCTATGCCGAATGCATCGAAGAGATTGAGGTCGGGGTGTCCTCGGTTGCTGCGCCCATCCGGCTTGGCACAATAGGGGCGCCTTTTAGTATTGGTGCAACTGGCCCGATCCGGCGGTTTACACCGGAGCGGCGGTCAGAAATTGGACTTGAGCTGTCACAAATGGCGCAGAAGGTGTCGCATGCTTTGCAGGTTCAGGGTCCTCTTGGTGCATAATTGAAGAAACGCAGATTGTTGTGGGTCTGTTCTAAAGTCCCATACGCTCAGCAATGATCGCAATACGATTCATTTCCCTCAAAACCGGTTTTTCGATTAGTTTGCCGTCAATCACCACAAGCCCTGTATCGGCCTCTTCGAATGTTTTGATAATATGACGCGCCCGCGCGATGTCTGCTTGGGCTGGCGTGAAAACCTTGTTCAATGCGGCAATCTGTTAGGGATGGATTGATCCTTTTCCCGCAAAGCCAAGGTCTTTTGATTTTAGGGCTTCGACAACCATTCCCTCGGGATCTTCGAGATCAAGGTAGGGAACATCAATCACATCAAGACCTGCACTGGCAGCGGCATGTGCAACGCGAGACCGCGCATAAAGCAGTGGTTCCCAGTCATTTTTGCACCCGAGCTCTGCTGCCATATCCACGCCGCCAAAGAACATCGCGTCAATGCGCGGCGAACAATGAGCAATATCATAGGCAGCTTCTAGCCCTGCATTGGTCTCAATAATCACATGTAACCGAGTGACATGTCCTCGCTCCGTCAACAACTGATCTAAGATGACAACTTCATCCGGAGTGCGGACTTTGGGCATCATAAGAGCAGTGGGGGGAGTGCCAGTCGCCAAAATAGCTTGAACATCGGCAATTCCAAATCCCTCGCGCATAGAGTTGATGCGCACGATGCGTTCGACGCCGTCGTCTGTCTGTGGTTTCTCAAAGAGCGCCAAAGCACTTTTCCGGGCTTCGTCTTTGTCTTTTGGTGCAATGCCATCTTCCAATTCGACGCAGACAATATCAGCGCCTGAGGCCAGCGCCTTTGGAAACATTTCTGGCTTTAAACCAGGTGTGAATATAAAACTACGCCGCGGGCGTTGGATGCGTTCTGACATAAACTCAACTACTTTTGATTGTTACACGAGAGACAAGGACTGCCAAACTTTGATTGCACTTTGTGTAACCCGATCGGCGTTGTCAACAGTGTCATTACTTTTCAAAGTATGCCTTACATCGGTCAATGTGGCTCAATTTAAGTGATCGATATTAAGGGCAGGTTTGATCGCTTCACAGGCAGATGAAGGGGAGAAACTATTTGGCCGTCTTTACTCGTTAAATTTGCACAAGAGTTTCGCTAAATTGGTCGCGCTATGAACACCGCTTTTAACTTAACGTCGGCCCAAAGCAAGTTTCTCTGCTTCGGGGTGCCGGCGCAGTAATAACATGGCAATTGCACCGATGAACGGGCCGGGAGCAAGGAATAGAAATGCCCATTGCATACTACCAAGCCATTGGGCCGCAACAGGCACAAACCAAATGGCAATAACGGTTACTCCAAATCCTAAGGCCATCTGAAAAGTAACTGCAGTGCCCACGAGATGAGGCTCTGACAACTCTGTCACGGCTGTTGAAAACTGGCCACTATCGGCAATGATTGTTATGCCCCAAACCAGAGCGACCACAGTAAACAATAAAGGTGAGCTGTCGATGAGAAACCCAATTGAAACCGCACAAAACCCCGAGGTAACCATCAAAGCTGCTGTTGTGTAACATCTCCCATAAATATCTGAAAAACGACCTGCAAAAACACACCCGATGGCTCCTACTGACACAATAAAAAAGCTAAAATATTCTGGTGTGCTAAATGGAAAGACTTCAAAGCTTTGCGCCGAAAACTTTGCAAAGGTTAAGATCCAAGCCCACATCGCATAAAGTTCCCACATATGTCCGACATAGCCGATATTGATGAGAGTGAGGGGTTTGTTGCGCAGAACTTGAACAATTTGGTGAGGATTGAACCGCGTTCGTACAAAGGCGAATGGTCCCTCGCAAATACAAAATAGAAATATCAATCCTGCCAAAAATGTCGCCAGTGAGCTTGTCCAAATTACAAGCATCCAATTTGTCTCTGCCGTCATTGCGCGCAACAAATGCGGTGTTGCAGACCCGATCGTCAATGCGCCTATGATGGTTCCCATTGCGATACCACGGCCTCTTTGAAACCAAGTTGCAATGAGCTTAACCACAGGAGGATAAATCCCCGATAAAGCGGCACCTGTGATAAATCGCAACGCAATAATACCAACTGGTATGTTCGTCCAAAGCAGCAAAAGGTTTGCCAGTGCGGCGAGAGTGCAGGATAGAGCAATCAGCACTGTTAAAGACATGCTGTCGGAGAGATTGAAAAAGGCAAGGAACAGGGCCCCAATCACAAAGCCCAACTGCACGCCATTGGTTAGCCATACTTCTTGGTTTTTCCCAAGCTGAGCCTGAGTGGAAATTTCTGGAAGGACCACAGTGGCGGAAAACCATGTGCTCAGGGCACCAATGAGACAAATACTAATCAGGATTAATGCGCCGACTGGCCTTTTTAAATCCTGTTTTATTGTCATTAGATACCTCTATCATAAGAGTTAAATCCTCTACCTTACTTTCTTGTAAAATCAAATGGACAAGTTTGTTAACAGACCACCACTTCACTTAAAATACTCGGCTTAGGAATTTAAATAAACGCGTAAGTAAAAGAAAAGTGGATTAAATTTTTAACTAACGTCTATTTAAATGGAAATTAACAAGAAATCTGCTGAAAAATACCCACTAATTGTCTTAAGTGTGACATGGTTTTTAGTCGAAAAGCCCTCGTGTTTGATGATTTTACCAATGAGTGATGCAACATTTTTTTATTCCACCGCTCAAAAGGCAAAACAAACTTATCTCAAGGCTGTTAAAAAATGACAAATAAAGTTGTGACACAGAGCCGAATTGATCAGGTTTGCAATCTAAAGAGGTAGGAACTTTACACGCTTAGCCTACAGTGTGTTCAAGATGCTGCATAAAAAGCTGTGATCATATCATCGGCTAATAGATAATTACTTCCTATAAATTGTGTCATGATCACACCCGTGATTTGATTGTTTGGATCGATCCAAAAAAAAGTGCTGGCGGCACCTGCCCAGCCAAATTCATTCAGGGTCGCGTGTGGGAAGAGTGCTTTTGAGGTATCCATCATAACTCTTCCGGTTAGGTTCCACCCATAGCCCGGTAACGGAGAATCTCCAATGCGCAAGGGTAAATTCTGGTCTGGGATGCGATTGCCGTGCATCATCTCTAGGCTCGTGGGCGATAATAATACCTGATCGTCCAGAGTTTTGCCGTTCAAAAGCATCCTTGAAAAGCGACAGTAGTCTGAAAGCGTCGAATAAAGGCCAAAGCCGCCGCGTCTAAAGTCGTTGGATTGTGTCGGATGGCTTCGACTGGGGTCTTGTTCCTCAAGTCGATGTTCAAATCGACGCAAAGGCGGCAGATCGCCTAATGTTTGCCTTCCATAAAGTGTCATTAATCGACCCAGTTGAGCGTCGCTCAGACGAAAAGTAGTCTCATTCATTCCTAAGGAATCAAATATATATGACTTTAAAAGATAATCGATACGTCTGTTGGTTGCTCGTTCTAGGACATGCGCCAAGACATCTGTCGCCACGCTGTAACGCCAGTCATCGCCGGGATGAAATGCCAAAGGAAGCTCGGATAAGACACCAATCATCTCGTCAAGATCTCGATGCCCATCAACTGATATTTCACTTGCTCGATAATAGGCCGCAATTGGACATCCGAGCAGGAAGTCATAAGAAAAACCCGCCTGATGCGTTAGCAAGTGTTGCACTGTAATATGCGTTCTGGCCTGTTCCACTGAGCCGTTCGGAAATAACATTTTCATATCTTTAAATCGTGGATCAAAGCGCGCCACTGCATCGTAAAGATGCAGTTTCCCCCTCTCAATCAACATCATTGCCAGTACAGAAATAATAGGTTTGCTCATTGAATATATGCGATAGATAGCCTGTTGTGGGATTTCTGTCTGCAATTTGGCATTCGCGTAACCGCAGGCGCCAGAGTTCACGGTTTGCCCCGCCTTTTCAATCTGCCACTCGATGCCACTGAATTTTGCATCGTTAACATATTGCTGAGCTACTTTATGGACTGCGTTACTCATACCAAACCCTCTAAATTTTAGCCTTTTGATTGATTTACTTACTGTAAACTACCACATCTTCCAATGGGTCAGTGCAGCCTCGGCGATCTCTTTACCCCATTCTTGAACAAAATGCCCACCCTCAGAAATTTCCATAATTGAAGGGCAATTGCGAATTTGGCTGTGCAGAAATTGCATCGCCTTAGGGCCTAAAACGGGGTCTTTCATTCCAACAGCCATAAAGCTTTCTCCGTCCCACGTGTCCCGCAGATAGGCGAGCGCACGTTTTGAAATCTCCACGCCTTCCATATCTGGCTGTGTCATGACCATCTGTGGAAAGCGGCGCACACCCGCTTTGTAGCTTATATCTGGAAATGGAGCGCTGTAGGCATTTGCTTCATCTTGGGATAGGTTAGGCGTCGTGCGCATCATCAATTTTTTGACGTCCAAATCCGGATTTGTGTTGCTGTAGGCGCGCCAGTCGTCAAAGCCTTTACCTGCGCTACGCCCCGTGGCAAGGGCTGTGTTCATCACAAGTAGTCGTTTGAAACGTTCTGGCTCCTCAACAGGGAGAGTCAGACCAAGCAGACCACCCCAGTCCTGCACGACGAGCGTTATATTTTTAAGATCTAATTGTCGCACAAACGCTAGGATCATATTGCGATGAAAAGTATACGTGTAAGTTTTGTCATGCACCGGTTTGTCAGACCTTCCAAATCCAAGCCAGTCTGGTGCAATGACCCGCGCCTCAGAGCCCAGAAAAGTCGGTATCATTTTTCGATAAAGATAGCTCCAAGTCGGTTGGCCGTGCAGACATAAGAATAGGTCTTTTGATGACGCACTGCCTTCATCGATATAATGAACACGCAAATCTTCAAAACCTTTCAAATCATCTATGTATTTTGGGGGATATGGCCAATCTAGCAGTTTTGTAAAAGCAATTTCGGGCGTTCTTAGGGCTTTAGCGGTCATGTTGTGGTGTCCTTATTTTTTAGGGTGGACGCTATTGATGCTTAAGCATTACACTATTGTTGATCAAGAGATTTCGAGGAATCAGGAGATGTAGGTCATGCCACGAGAATATCGTCAACATGTGTTTAAATCACCCCAAGGGGCAACTGATATCTTGTTGATAAGGCATGGGGAAAGCCAACCCGCCATTGTGGACCAACCGTTCCCGATGAAAGATGGACACGGAGATCCTGCGCTGCATTCCAATGGCCATTTGCAGGCTGAGGCGGTCGCTGAGCGACTTAAATCGCGTCCGATCAACACAATTTACGTCACCACTTTGCAACGCACACATCAGACTGCGGCGCCTCTTGCTAAAGCGCTCGGACAGGTCCCAAAGATCGAGCCGGATCTGCGCGAAGTGTGCCTTGGAGAATGGGATCGAGGACTTTATCGCGTTAAAGCCGCGGAAAGCGATCCTATATTTCTTAAATCTATGCAGATGCAAGAGTGGGGAATTATTCCGGGTGCTGAGACCAATGATCAAGTAAAGGCCCGTGTTACGGCGGGCTTATATCGTATTGCAGATGCCCATCCCGACGAATTGGTTGCCGCTGTGGTCCATGGCGGTGTGATAGCAGCGATATTGTCGATTGCTACAGGAGCGGAAGCGTTTGCGTTTATGGGGGCTGCCAACGGCTCTATAAGTCGCATTGTTATAGATAAAGATCGAATGATTGTGCGTGGGTTTAACGATACAAGCCATTTGGATTAATCCATAGTCACAACGACTTTCCCAAGGGCTTTGCGTTCCGCAACATACGATATGGCTTTATCGGCGTTTTCCAGTTTAAAGGTTTCAGTAATACGTGGTTTAACCTGTCCCTTTTTGTACATGTCAAAAAGCTCTGCCAAATAGACTTGGTGTTGCTTGGGGTCGCGCAATGTAAAGGCCCCCCAAAACACGCCAACAATTTGGCAGCTTTTTAGTAGCGTAAGGTTTAGAGGAATTTTGGGAATGCCAGCGGGAAAGCCAACCACTAGAAAGCGACCGTTCCATGCCATTGTCCTGACAAGAGGCTCGGCATAGTCGCCTCCGACCGCATCATAAACCATATCTACGCCATTCGCGCCAACTATACTTTTGACGTCATTTGACAAAGCTTTTTGTGTATCTCTGTCCATTTTTTGCGGATAAATAACGGCAAAATCTGCACCAATCTGACGGCAAAAGTCAGCTTTTTCTTGTGATGATACAGCGGCAATCACTCTGGCTCCCATAGTTTTGGCAATTTCAATTGCTGCAACACCCACGCCACCTGCGGCCCCGGAGATCAAAAGTGTTTCTCCGGCTTTTAAATCTCCCCGATCGCGCAGTGCATAATGGGATGTTCCATAGGTGAAAATGAAGCAAGCTGCGTCTTCGAATGGCATCGTATCTGGTATTTTTATAACCTTCTCCGCAGTCACCGTTATGTGACTGACAAAGCCGCCAAACCCGGGCACCGCAAGAACACGTTCGCCCACCGCAAAATCAGTTACGTGAGCGCCAATAGCCTCGACAATACCCGCAACTTCGCCACCTGGGGCAAAGGGACGTGGCGGCTTGATTTGATACAGATCACGAATAATGAGCGTATCGGGAAAGTTCACACCGGCAGCCTTGACAGATATTAATACTTCGTTCATCGAAGGTTGCGGAGTAGGCAACTCAGTCAATTCGAGCGTTTCTGGGCCTCCGGGAGCATTACTAAACATAGCTTTCATTTATTATCTCACAATTTTACAATTAGGACGTGTCGTCACAAGTGATCTTAGGGACCATCATACTTGTCAATCAAAATGTGAAATGCCATGCTTTGCGCTGTAAAATACCTTCCTGCGCGAATAAAAACTGATGTAGTGGACTAAAAGTGATACTGGATTTTTCATGAATCATGCCTGATTGGAGAGCTAATACTTTGGAGATTATAGCTATTATGTAGAACCGCTCGCCAAAGTGAGTGGCTATTAAGAAAGGTCTGAATTTCAGATAAAATGTTACAGTATAAACAAAGGAACGAAAAAATGAGAAGTGCTGTCATCGTATCTACTGCCCGCACACCAATTGGTAAGGCTTATCGTGGATCATTCAATATAACCACCCCGCAGGCTCTAACGGCTCATGCTGTGGCGCATGCTGTTGAACGCGCAAAAATTGAACCTGATCAGATAAGCGATTGTATTATTGGGTCTGCGCTACAACAGGGATATCAGGGTGCAAACATCGCCCGCCAGGCAGCAGTACGCGCCGGACTTCCAGTGACTGTTGCTGGCATGTCGCTTGACCGGCAATGTGCCAGTGGCATGATGGCGATTGCAACAGCGGCAAAACAAGTTGTCATGGATGGAATGGATGTGGTGATTGGCGGTGGTGTCGAAAGTATATCGATGGTGCAGACACCAGATATGCGGATTGGAAACGACCCTTGGTTGGTCGAGCACAAGCCAGAAATATACATGTCGATGCTTGAAACGGCCGAAACTGTTGCCGCCCGGTATGGCATTAGCCGAGAGGCGCAGGATGAATATGCGCTGCAATCACAGCGTCGTACCCATAAGGCGCAGGAAGCTGGGCATTTTGGAAATGAAATTGTCCCAATGAGCACGGTCATGAAATTTCAAGATCGTAAAACTGGGGAGATTTCGGAACATGAAGTTACTATTGAAAAAGACGAGGGCAACCGTGCGAGTACGACTTTGGAAGGGTTAAGCGGTTTGGTTCCAGTCTTTAAAGATGGGATTCATATAAAAGAGGGCGCTTATATCACAGCCGGGAACGCCAGCCAGTTATCTGATGGTGCGTCAGCAAGTGTGATTATGGAAGAAAAGCTTGCCCAACAGCGCGGTCTTCAGCCTTTGGGCCGATATGTAGGTGTCATGGCAAATGGATGCGAACCTGATGAAATGGGTATTGGTCCTGTTCATGCGGTTCCCAAACTGCTTGCAGCGCATAATCTTAAAATAGAGGATATTGGGCTTTGGGAATTGAACGAAGCCTTTGCTGTCCAGGTTCTTTACTGTCGCGATAAACTTGGCATCCCTGATGAACTCTTGAATGTTGATGGTGGGGCTATTTCGATTGGTCATCCGTATGGCATGTCTGGCGCAAGAATGGTCGCTCACGCGCTAATTGAGGGCAAAAGACGCGGTGCAAAATATGTTGTCAGCACGATGTGTGTTGGCGGCGGCATGGGCGCTGCGGGGCTTTTTGAGGTGATGTAGCAATTTACAGAAAAACCCAAAATTGAGTTTGAACATTAGTTTCAAAATAACTCCCATAGTGTGTTTAAGTGTTCTTTCGAATATTCTTGAATTAAGTCTTGGGCAAAATTAATGATGCTCGGATGAAGGTAGTTAATCCGTTGCCATGATAAGGCATATTTTATTTTGCCAAGAATGTAGGTTAAAATAACGGTATGCCATTTTATTATTAGAGCTTTTGTAGTGGAAACTATGGGCCCTGAATTTCATGCATTTTACCCTCAATAGTGCTTGAAAACCTATGATTTTGAAAAAATACTGTTTTTAATCTTAGGCTAAGGCGCACCTTAGCTTTGACTTAGATAGTAATCTATGTCTGCTAATCCCTCTTTGCCAAAGAACATTTCATCGTCAACAAACATTGTTGGTGCTCCGAAAATATCGCGAGCAACTGCGTCGTCGGTTGCAGCTATTAGTGCGGATTTTATTTCAGGCATCTGCGACGCCTCTATGATTTCCTTTGTGGGTAAGTCTGTCTCTGCGAGGACGTCTGCTATGACGCTTGGATTATCCATTTCCTTCTCATCGACCCACATGGCGTCAAACATTACACGGGTATATTCTTCTTGCCACTCCTGGCCCATTGCATAAATCGCACCCCGCATAAGGCTGATCGTCATGACGGGAAAATAAGGATTTTTACGAAATGGCAGTTTGTGGCGGGCAACAAATCGCTCTGTATCCCGCGTGTCATAGGCTAATTTACCTTTGACCTCTGCAAAAGCCTCGACTGGGCTTTTGTTGTTGGACAGTTTAAATATACCTCCCAGCAAAATGGGTTTCGGTGTTATCATTGCGTTATATTTTTGCGCAATGACTGGCAGAAGTTTATACGCAAAATATGATTTTGGACTGCCAAAATCGTAATAGAATTCAATCTCTTGCATTACCATTTTTCTCCAAAAGGTCTAAGGTCAAGTTCGTGTGTCCATCCGTCCCGGGTTTGATGATAGAGCATCCAATAGGCCTGTGCGACGGATTGAGGCGACATTAGCGTATCGGGCTCTAAGGCTTGAGGATCTCTTCCGCTGGACCGGATGCGCTCTCGGACAAATTCAGTATCGACCCCAGCATCTATGATCAAATGTGCAACGTGAATATTCTTGGGCCCTAGCTCTCGTGCAAGACTTTGGGAAAGCATACGCATACCGGCTTTGCCCGCTGAGAATGCGCTATAGCCTAGCTTGCCTCGTATGCTGGCAGAAGCACCAGTAAAAAATATTTTTCCTCTGCCCCGTGGGACCATATATTTTGCCGCCTCACGACCGGTCAGAAAACCTGAAAAACAGGTCATTTCCCAAACTTTGCGAAATACGCGTGCAGTGGTTTCAAGGATTGGAAAATAGACATTCCCACCGACGTTAAAAATGACAAGATCAATTGGGCCGACGGTGTCTTCAATCTCTTTAAATATCTGCTTGGTAACCTCTTCATCGCGCGCATCAAATTTATAGCCGTGAACTTGACATCCTATGACGCGAAGTTCTTTAATAAGGGGTTCTAGTTTATCTTTGTTGCGCCGTCCCATGCAGACTGTGAATCCACCTTCGGCAAAGCGCTTGGCGATCGCGGCACCGATATAATCTCCAGCACCCACGATTAAGACGATAGGGGCTTTCATTTATTTGAAGCCGTCTTAAATGCGCCTCGGGTTTCAAGTCTTTTGATATATTCGGCCAAATTAGGTTTGTCATCCATATCAATTCCAAGACGTTGGGACATGATAACCGCGTGCCCAGTCATAAACTCGGCGGCTGTCATTTTTGATCCAACAAGATAATCTTTATCTGCTAAATTTTCATTCACCGCATATAACGTTTGGTTTAATAGCTTGCTTGCACGTTTGACATTTACTTCCGTACGCCGCTCGGATGGAAGTAAGATTGTTTCGACAACTAGGGTATTCATAGGGGGCATAATCATGCCTTCAGCGTAATGAAACCACTGTAAATAGCTGGCAAAATCAGAACTGTCAGATGGGGGAACCAACCGTCCATTGCCGTATTTTGCCAAAAGATACTGAATGATTGCGCCACTCTCAAATAATCGAATGTCACCATCTTCCAGAGTTGGGACACGTCCCATTGGATGCAATGCGAGATACTCAGCTTCGCGCATGGATCTCTCACCAAGAGAAAATTTATGAACATCATATTCAAGGCCCAGTTCTTCCAAAATCCATGCAACTCTGACAGCGCGGCTTTCTGGGGCGTAATATAATTTCATCGTGGTCTCCTGCTTGGGTCTATGTCGTCCATTTGACGCGCTAAATTTTACATGAAGCGTAGCGTCACGATTTGAACTCTGTCAACAACACGCTAAGATCACATCGAAACTAATGAAAATGACGTTGGGGAGTTTTGCAAATGAGTGATCCGGATTGGCTTAAATTAGAATTGCAAAGTGATGGTATAATGCTGGTCATGATGCATAACGCTCCAGTAAACGCGCTGGATCCAAGTCGCCTTGTAGACTTGGAAACCTTATTTTCAAAATTGGCAGACGACACTGCGACTAAAGCCGTGGTCTTGGCGAGCGATCTCAAAGTGTTCTCTGCCGGTCTTAATCTTAAAAAAGCCCAACACTATGATCTCGCCGCCCAGAAAGCTATCGTCGATGGTTTTCATAAGACATTTTTAGAAATATTCGCATTTCCCAAACCGTTCATTGTGGCTGTTGAGGGGGCAGCAATCGCAGGCGGGTTTTTCCCAGTTATATGTTCAGATTACCGTGTTGCGGGACCGCGCGCGAGCTTCGGCTTGGCAGAGGTGAGGGTCGGGGTTGGAATGCCCACCGGCTTGATGGAAATAATTCGCTCTATGTTATCACCTAATGATCTGCGCCTCATTTTGCAAAACGGGTCTGCACTCCAAGTAGACGCTGCAATACAAGCGGGCATCGTGGATGAGTTAGTCCAAGCGGGAGGCGCATTGGATCAAGCTCTAAAAATTGCGCGAGACTATGCTCAAATACCTCCAAAAGCTTATGAAACCGTCAAACATCAAATTCGCGCAGACACAATTGCAATTTTGAAAAGCGAGGTTGAGAAAAGTGCCTCGTCTGATTGTGACCCTTGGTTTACTGAAGAGACGGCGACCGCGATGGCAAACATGATTGGGTAGCAAGATGGCTTTGGTTGAGCTCGAAAGAAAAGATAATATCGTACAGCTTAAACTGGCCCGACCCAAGGTCTTAAACGCTCTTTCAATCGATTTAATCAAAGACCTGTCGACATGTGTTAAGGCCCTGTCCGACGATCCGGACGTAAGAACAATTATTTTGACAGGGGACGGTTGTGCCTTTTGCGCGGCGTCGATCTGAAAGAGCTCGCAGGATCGTCGAATGCGGCTGATCATTTTGAATGGCATGGTGCAAATAGTTTGATGGATATTATGCGAGCCTGCCCACATCCCATTATTGGCGTGATAAATGGGTTTGCAATAACCGGTGGGCTTGAACTTGCTTTGTGGTGTGATTTTCTAATCGCCGCACAGAGCGCGCGTTTTGGTGACACTTATGCGCGTGTTGGGATTACACCGTCTTGGGGCTTAGCGCAGCTGCTCCCTCGGGTGATTGGTGTTAGGCGTGCCAAGCAGATGAGCCTGACTGGGGAGATGATAGGGGCTGAAACGGCTCAAGCGTGGGGATTGGTGAATGAAGTAACAACCGATCAAAACCTTCTGCAGCGGGCTTGGGACCTCGCGGCTCTGATTGCGCAAACAGATGTTACCACGATGAGCAAAATCAAAACTCTGATTGATGCTTCAATAAATATGGGGCTGGATCAAGGATTAAAACAAGAAGTAAGTGTCTTTGATTGTCATATAAAAGGCGTTTTGAGCACAGACATTGAAATACCTTGGAGTTAAAGCGTGACTTCTTTGCTGTCACTAACATAAATCGATTATAATGGCGCTCAAAGATGAATAAAACCTCAAGGACCAAAGCTGGCTTTGACCATGAAAGGCTCGATCGTATTTCTGCAT
>JAQWKM010000083.1 GCA_029247845.1 Paracoccaceae bacterium
CTATTGTAGTTATCTCGACAGCTTGAATAGATATAGGATTAGGGCGAACTGGACTTCTCAACGCGAATGCGCCCCTTAGTCCGTTGGCATGACCCGGCGCTTGCAGGATGATATCCCTGCGCGCTTTATCAAACCATAGCAGTATCCAGATTTTCATCCCACTTTTGAGTCCGGTTAAACCGGCTCTGTATTCGGGGGCAATTTCGATTACACCTTGGCCTTTTGTACTCTCACGCGCCTGAGTAAGATTTTTGGGGCAATCATCTAAATACCAGTTCGACCGTAAAATACCAATAAACGCGAGACGCGCGTCATCCTTTTTTGCTGGATTATGGGCCAGTATGACTTCTAGGTCTCTCAAGGTCTTACCGGGGGGCATCAGCAATCTCGCGTTTAAAATAAATGTAAATTCTTTAGTTCATCTAGCTTTTTCTCTATCTTAATCGTCGTGCGAAAGTCAAAAGGGCTTTGTTATTTCTTATCTTACATGCATTTGTATTGGTTTTTTATTTCCCCTCGCCTGCCTTCTTTTACAAGCAGAACGATAGATTGTTATGCCATTTGGGACACGATCGGTCAAATCGATAAATGGTATTTCATTTCACTCTTGGGCGCCTGTTATTATTACTAATAACAAAGTTTATGGACAGGGGCCGTGTAATAGCTATTTTGGTGCTGTTATGCTAAAACAAGCGGGATTTGAAATAAGCACTCGTGGCCTGTCCCGAATGTATTGTAAGGAAAGGTCTGCAATCTCAGAACCTAACCATCATGCAAGAAGAGGGTCTGCTTTTGGCAAATCGCAAATGATGACCCGCGCCAGCAGAAAAGACGGCATGCTCATTTTTGAAAGATGTGGTGACATTGCGATGATGCTTGAATAAACTGATGAAATAAATATTCACAGGCATGTTTCTGGTCTAAAGGCCTCTGGAATTTCGTTGCGGCCCTCTAGCATGAGGTTTGCCATGAGCATTGCTAAACCCGGAGCCATTCCAAAACCAATTTTAAAGCCTCCGTTGGCGATAAAGGCATCTTTGCGAACTGGATGATGCCCAACAATTGGAGCGCGGCTTCGGGCACGTGGGCGCAGGGCAGCCCATCTTGCAATAATTTGAGCTGAGGCAAGTTCTGGCATGATGCAGCTGGCTTTTGCAATGAGTGTTTCTAGCTGCTCATCTACACCATGTTCTGTCTCGTACTCCCGCTCGGACGTTGAGCCAATCGCCAATGTCCCATCTTCATGCGGGACAAAATGTAATGCATCGGCAAAAACCTGTGGATGGTGGCGTCTGTCCAAGTCAAATAATGCAGCCTGCCCTTTGACGCCATTTCCAAAATTTTTGCCCAATTCCTTGGAAATTTGAAAGAGGTCATGAGTTCCCGTGGCCCAAAGCACTTTGCCTTTATCTTTGGCTTCTGGGGTAACAGTTATGCCTTTTGCCAAGAGTGATGCCTCAATCGCGTGGCAGGCACGCATTGGATTGATCCGCGCGGTCAGTGTATCTATGATCCAATATCCTGTCGCCGAGGCTGGAGCCCATTCTGGCTGTTTTGCGGTTACGCGCCACTCTGCAAGGCCACGCCAGAGGTCTTTGGCCGTCTCAGCGCGCTTTTTGGCAAGCTCAAGGGAGACGTTGTCCATGATGGGCTGGATCCGGCCCAATCGGGCATAACCTGATGAAACGCCCCCGATGTCTTCGATGCTTTCCCAAAATCCTTTTGCCGCGATCAGACTTTCAAATTGGAAAGCCTTCTTGGGGTTCCAATTCTCGGGAACGTGAGGTGCTAATGCCCCAACAATACCGCCGCTGGCCCCACCGCCAACCCCATTTGGATCTACGACCTGAACGCGAGCGCCGCGTACTGCACAGGCCCAAGCGATAGAGAGTCCAAATATTCCTGCTCCGCGAACGGTTATTTCTATCATTGCGCTGCTCGTTTTCTTTCAGTACAGGCTTAATCCTGCTTTCATCTTTTCGCAAGGCATCCCTATGAACAGTACCACTAACGAGCTTGATTGGCGTTCTGATAAGGTACCAGTTTCGAAAGTTTTCGATGATCCGTATTTTTCACTGGACAACGGTCTAGCTGAAACAAAGCATGTTTTTATAGAGGGCAACGGGTTATCTGAGCGCTTCAGGGACGGATTTTCTATTGCTGAACTTGGCTTTGGAACGGGGCTCAACTTTTTGACCACCGTTCTATCATGGAGAGAGCAGCAATGCAGCGGGATCCTTCGATTTACGAGTTTCGAAGCTTTTCCACTGCAGCCGCATGATATGACTCGAGCCTTGCTGGCATTTGATGAGTTACAAGATATTGCCAATGAATTCGCACCTTATTGGCTGGGCCTCTTAGAGAATGGAAAAATTATGCTGCCGGATGTTGAACTTAGCCTCATCCAAGGGGACGCCCGCAGCCAAGTGTCCAACTGGACTGGTTTGGCAGATTGCTGGTATCTTGACGGTTTTGCGCCAGCTAAGAACCCTGAGCTTTGGGGCGAAGAAATTCTGCAAGCCGTTTATGATCGGACACATCTCAAAGGTACTTTTGCAACTTACACTGCGGCTGGGTTCGTGCGTAAGAATTTGCAAAGAGCAGGCTTTGAGGTAATTCGTATCGCTGGATTTGGGCGTAAGCGGCATATGACCCATGGATATAAGAGTGCATCAGATGCAAAATAACGCGCGCCTTGGCATCACTCTTATAATTGTAACGACCGTCGTATTTGCTGCTCAGGACGGAATATCGCGCCATTTGGGTTCGACTTATAATGTTCAAATGATTGTAATGCTGCGGTACTGGTTCTTTGCACTATTTGTCCTTTCAGCTGCAAGGCGCTCTTCTGGAGGAATCCTGCAAGTGGCAAAGACGGCTCATTTAGGGTTGCAAATTTTGCGTGGTATTATTCTTGCTGTTGAAATTTGGATTGCAGTGCTGGCATTTACGCTATTGGGATTGATTGAAAGTCATGCTATTTTCGCCTGTTATCCGTTGCTTATTGCTGCGCTTTCAGGGCCGATCTTGGGCGAAAAGGTTGGATGGCGGCGCTGGAGCGCGATTATGGTCGGTTTTACTGGCCTTTTGATAATTCTTCGCCCGGGAGTTGGGGTCTTCAGCACACTTGCATTATTGCCTTTGTTATCGGCAATTTTGTTTGCAATATACGGTATTCTCAACCGCTATGTCGCGCGCAATGACCGGGCGGGAACTTCTTTTTTTTGGACGGGTGTTGTCGGAGCGATTGTGTCTACAGGGATGGGTATTTGGTACTGGGAACCCATGACTGGACCCGATTGGATTTGGATGGGTGTGTTATGCGTCAGCGGCGCATTGGGGCACTGGTTGCTTATAAAAAGTTATGAAGTTGCCGAGGCCAGTGTTTTGCAGCCGTTTGCATATCTGCAATTGGTATTTGTGGCCTTTATTGGTCTGACAGTTTTTGGAGAAGAGTTGAAACTGAATGTTGCGCTGGGAACCATGGTGGTTATTGCTGCTGGTCTGTTTACGCTTTGGCGCGAGAGGCTAAAAGCCCGAACCCTGTAAAGATTTCGAAAATGGCACCGGGAGTGGATTCTTTCCAAGGCGCGCGCGATATATTGGTAAGCTTTCAGTTGTGCGCATCACATAATTACGTGTCTCGGCGAATGGGATCATTTCGATCCAGTCAATAATATCTACTTTAGAGCTGCGCGGATCGCCCAAAAGCTTACTCCAGTTTTCCGCTCGGGTCGGACCGGCATTGTATGCTACTGAAACGAGAACTGGATTTGCGCCAAATCTCTCAGATAATTCCTGCAGATAAACTGTTCCCAGGCGAGCATTATATTTCCAATCGGTTGTCATACGATTTTGGTCATAGCGCAGGCCAATTTTTCCGGCCATTTCTTTGGCCGTACGCGGCATGACCTGCATTATACCTGCCGCGCCAACTGGGGAAACAACGCGGGGGTCAAATTCACTTTCTCGGCGCGCAATGGCTAAAGAGAGCTGCGCTGGTACTGGATAATTCTCGTCGATCATAGGGTGCAAGGCGAAATAGGAGCGCGGGAAGCTCATGCCTTGGCTCGCTTTTCGTTTGCCTACCATGACGAGTACGTGAGGACGCTTAAATTCTTCCAGAAAATGCGTCATCTGTAAAATCTGGTTGTCTGGCAGTGTTTCGACAATATGGGTTATGAAACGCTCTCCTAATACGTCCTGACCTGATGCAAATAGTAAAATTGCCGCTTTAAATACGCTGCTTTTCAGAAACGAGGCATTTCGCCAGTCTGGTAATTCTTTGGACGGATGAAAACTATACTTAAAAGGAGCTGATATTTCTTCTGCACTAAGTAGACCGTAAAAGCTTGTTTGATAAACAGCGCCTTGTGCAAAGGCTTTGTGGGCCTTTTCGCTCTTGCCTTGATCTTGGTAAGCCCGTGCCAGCCAGTAATACGCTCTGCCAAGTGAAATAGGAGTGTCGACGGCAAACATAAGTCTTTCAAAATGGAGCTGAGCCACCTTTGGCTTTTTCAAATGGCGCAATGCGATATATCCTGAAAGCCATTCAAGGTCCGCATAAATATGGCCGTCATGCATAAAATGATTTGCCGCTAATTTATAGGCTTTTTGGTAGGATTTTTCTCGAGCGAGATCGCGTGCTATATTGCGCCGATCATCTCCCCAAACTTCCGGTCTACCCAAGGCATCTTTTGATTTACTAGAATCCAACATCATCTCAATAGCTGATTTCTGCTTTCCCTTACTTAAACGCCACTTGAACCTTGCGTGGGATAGTAAGGGATGCTTTTTTTGTTTGAAAGAGAGCCGAGACAGCAGAGCATCTACGCCTGAGTTTCCCTGCATCAGTGCCATCCGCGCCTTTGCCAAATTTTTCTCAGCACTGTTCAGCAAAGGATAAAGCGCCTCTGCCTGTTTGTCCTCTTGCCTCCAGAGCAATTCATAGAGGCGGGTAGACGTCAGGTCTTTTATTTCTTTGCCATAGGTGGAAATATAAACATCCTGAACCAATGCCGACATGTCGTAGGACGCCCATGCTTTGCGAACAACATCGCGGGCCAATTCATGTTTTTGCACTGCTTTTAACGCTGCAGCATAAGCTAATCCACCCTGTGCAGTTTGGGGCGGGTTTTGTGCGAAGAAGGGCTCAATAATATCAATGGGAGCTGCTAGAAAAGAGCCCTCAGAACGTTTTCTAAGGTAGGGCAATCCTGGCCAATCGGGATTTCGGGCCAGAAAGTCAATTGCGTCTTTAGCCATACCTGCTTTGGCGCGGTGTAAATGCCATTCTACAATATCGCGGGCGACAGCACCATCTTTTTGGGCCAAATCAAGTGCGCGTTGCCAGTCTTTTTTTTCAACAGCCAAAAAAGCACTGGCGAGGGGGCGAGGGATATCCTTAGCCAAGGCCGCCGCTGCAGTTAGTAAAAAAATACTGAAAACCCTGATTAACATGACTTGTAATCTCTTGTGTGAAAACGGTACATACTCAAGAGTGTAGCGTGTCAGTTTGATTGCGCCAGATGTATAGCAAGCTTAGGCGACATTTTGCTGTCAGTTAAACGGATAGCGAGCCCATTAAAAGGAGTGCTTTATGCTAAAAGGATCAATGCCAGCCTTGATCACGCCGTTCAAAAATGGGCGAGTCGATATTAAAACGCTAAAGGAACTGGTCGAGTGGCATATTTCGCAAGGAAGTCATGGGCTTGTGCCGGTTGGAACTACTGGGGAAAGCCCGACACTTAGCCATGAAGAACACGAAATAGTTGTAAGCGAAGTAGTGAATACTGTTGCTGGTCGCATTCCAGTCGTTGCAGGGGCTGGATCAAACAACACGGTTGAAGCATTGCGTTTTATGAAGCATGCGAAATCTGTTGGTGCTAACGCGGCCCTTGTTGTGACACCTTATTACAACAAGCCAACGCAAGACGGGCTTTATGCGCATTTTAAAATGCTGCATGACCAATGCGATTTGCCAATCGTGATTTACAATATCCCCGGGCGTTCTGTGGTCGATATGACGCCGCAGACAATGGGTGAGTTGGCGAAACTACCGCGCATTATCGCTGTCAAAGACGCTACGGGCGATCTGGCGCGGGTGTGTGACCAGAGAGCGACCTGCGGCAAAGACTTTATACAAGTCTCGGGGGAAGACGCCACGGCGCATGGCTTTAATGCGCAGGGTGGTGTTGGATGTATTTCTGTCACGGCCAACGTCGCTCCGGCTCTTAGCTCGGCTTTGCAAAATGCCTGTCTGGCTGGCGATTATTCAACGGCGCTTGAGCTTCAGGACCGGCTAATGCCATTGCACAAGGCGATATTCACCGAGCCTGGTCTTGTTGGTGTAAAATTTGCCATGTCAGAACTGGGTCTTTGTCGCGATGAAATACGCCTACCTCTGACGGCGCTAACAGATGGAACCAAAGAATTGGTGCGTTCTGCATTGCGCCACGCGGACCTTATGAATTAACGTTTTCACCAGCTTGGTTGGGGGAGCGCGCTAGCTAAGCTAGCTTTTAAAAATGCTAAATTTAATTGATCACAAAGGCCCAGAAAATGGGCCACCGCTTTTAATTGCACATGGCCTTTACGGCTCTGCGCGAAACTGGGGCGTTATTTGCAAACGGCTCTCCAAAAGTAGGCGGGTCATAGCCGTTGATCATCGAAATCATGGGGCAAGCCCTTGGTTTGAAAGCAATACTTACGAAGATTTGGCGGGGGATCTGGCAGAGGTTATCGGTCACTTAGGTGGGCCCTGTGACGTTCTTGGCCATTCTATGGGTGGGAAGGCCGCTATGGTGCTTGCCCATAGGTATCCCAATCTTGTGAACCGCCTTTGCGTTGCAGATATTGCGCCAGTCTCCTATTGCCACGACCAGACCCAATTTATAAAAGCGATGAAAGCTGTAGATTTGTCTCTGGTAGAGAAGCGCGCTGATGTAAAAGACCAACTTGCACGTTTCATCGAAGATGAGGCTTTACAGAATTTTTTTACCCAATCCGTTGATGTTCAGTCACAGGGCTGGCGGCTTAATCTTGATGTTCTGAGTAAGGAAATGTCAAAAATTATTGGGTTCCCTGATCTGAAAACTAGTTTTGAGGGGACAACTCTGTTTCTCTCTGGCGGAAAAAGTGACTACGTTAAAATGGAAATGCGCGTGCATATCCAACGTCTGTTCCCTGCTGCAAAGTTTGCCAAAATCCCGCGAGCTGGCCATTGGATACACGCCGAGCGCCCAAGAGAATTGGAAGCGGTTTTAAGTGTATTTTTTGGCTACGGTTCATAGGAAAAAGATGTTTTAATCGCACTTCTGCGATTGTAGGCTGAGCCAATCTGGCGGCAAAGATGCGTTGGGGTTGCTCATAAATGTGGGTGGGTCGAAGATTTTGGCAGTAAAAAAGAAATTCTGCAGTTCGCGCAATATCTCAATTCGGTATCAAGGCAAACTTTCATACCTTGACCAATACCGAAATTCAACTCATATCACTTTCTATGACTGACTTGAACAAAATCCGAAATTTCTCAATCGTGGCTCATATAGACCATGGTAAATCCACTTTGGCTGATCGTCTAATTCAGTCGACGGGCACGGTAAAAGACCGAGATATGAAAGAGCAACTGCTCGATGCTATGGATATCGAGCGCGAAAGAGGGATTACGATCAAGGCAAATACTGTTCGCATCGATTATAAGGCCGATGACGGAGAGGTTTATGTTCTCAACTTGATCGATACACCTGGTCACGTGGATTTTGCCTATGAAGTCAGCCGCTCGATGCGTGCAGTTGAGGGATCACTCCTTGTGGTAGATAGCACCCAAGGGGTCGAAGCTCAGACCTTGGCAAATGTTTATCAAGCTATTGAGGCAGACCATGAAATTGTTCCTGTCCTGAACAAAATTGATCTTCCGGCAAGCGAGTGTGATCGAGTGGCCGAGCAAATCGAAGATGTTATCGGTATCGATGCATCAAATGCAATTCGGGTTAGTGCAAAAACTGGCATTGGAATTAAAGAGACGCTCGAAGCGATTGTCACAAGTCTTCCGGCGCCGAAGGGTGATCCTGACGGGCCGCTTCAGGCGATGTTGGTGGACAGTTGGTACGATAGCTATTTGGGCGTTGTGGTTCTTGTTCGGATCATGCAGGGCGT
>JAQWKM010000103.1 GCA_029247845.1 Paracoccaceae bacterium
GGCTGGGCATTTTGATCCAAGGTCAGATCGTTGGTTGCGCATAAATATGTTCCAGGGGGCCCCTTTTCCAAGCGAACTTCAAGAAAGTTATTGTGACGATTGGACTTATCCGGTTGCTGAGAGGCCTTAATGAGCTATTCGCTCAATGAGTTTGAAGCTCTTTGCAAAAAAGCTGCTAGAGGATCGGGTCTTTTTTGGGGGCATGCTGAAGAAGCTGGCCGCACGGCGAGACTTCTGAGCCGATCAGGTATTGATCATGGTTCTTTGCTGTTGGTCGCCTTGGAAAATTTTGATGAAAATTGTTCTCTTTGGATTTGACCGGCGCTCTGCGATGCAGGTTTAGATTTAGATTTAGATATAGAATTTGAGTTAGAAAATGTCTGCGCGCCGGGGTTTTTATTGGCATTTTTAAATATTATGGTTTCCGATAACAAGACTTGTCTCGAGATTGAGTGGATGGGTTTCAAAGCGACAATTTCAGCTGAGGGTATTTTCTGTGACCAGTTGAAGGCTGCGACAGTTGATGTTGCAGACCGGGTCGTTATACGTCATGTAAAAAATGTATCTGGTGCGCCTTCATTCGTTCATTCACGAGCTCAAATTCCAAAAAATACTATTGAAAAGCTGTTGGAACTAGCGGGCCGGACTTATGCGCCTGCCACTGAAGAAAGTCGATTGACCGGCGCTGGTGCAGGTCTCAATGAAAATGATTAAAACTGTTGTGTTTAAGTGTGGGTAATCTGATGACAGAACATGACAGTTTATATTCTTGGATGCGTTTGTTTTTGGGTCTCGTCATTGCGACAGTCGGTAATGTTGGCATGTGGATCATCGTTCTGTTAATGCCTGCAATCCAACAGGAGTTTGAAATTGATCGTGCGACTGCCTCCGCTCCTTTTGTGTTGACTATGATCGGTTTTGCAATTGGCAATGCACTAATTGGGAGAGTGGTGGATCGTTTTGGAATGTCCAAAACTCTTCTGATGGCTGCTGTTATTAATTCGGCAGGTTTTGCGGGTGCGATGTCTGTTCAATCCATCGTTACGCTAAGTATTTTACAATTCATAATCGGATTCGGCACTGCAGCGGCGTTTGGACCATTGATTGCAGACGTATCACATTGGTTTCTTAAGCGACGCGGTATTGCGGTCGCGATTACGGCAAGTGGAAATTATTTTTCCGGTGCAATCTGGCCGCTCTTTTTGAACGGGACACTAGAGACTGATGGGTGGCGCGCCGTTTATTTTTTGCTGGCATTTACAACACTTATTGTGACCTTACCCCTGGCTCTGCCACTACGCCGGCAGGTCAGTGCGGAGACAGCGCGTAAATCGGATGAAGCGTCTGAGTTAAAACGAACGCAAGTGGCATTCTCGCCGAATATTCTAGTTGTCATGTTATCTTTGGCCGGATTGGGATGTTGTGTGGCAATGTCTATGCCCCAAGTTCATATTGTTGCTTTTTGCGTTGATCTTGGTTATGGCCCCGCTGCTGGGTCAGAGATGCTTTCACTCATGCTATTTGGTGGAATAGTGTCTCGCCTCCTTTCTGGCATATTGGCTGACCGGCTTGGGGGGCTAAACACTCTTTTGATTGGCTCAACGCTACAATGTGTGGCGCTTTTTTTATATCTACCCTTTGATGGGTTGGTTCCGCTTTATGTCATCTCTTTGATATTTGGATTATCCCAAGGCGGCATTGTTCCCAGTTATGCAATTATTGTTCGCGAATACCTACCAGGTGCCTCTGCCGGTGAAAAGGTTGGATTGGTCATGATGGCGACAATTTTAGGAATGGCTTTGGGGGGATGGATGTCTGGCTGGATCTACGATGTGACAGGATCCTATCAGATTGCATTTTGGAACGGCATTCTCTGGAACTTTATGAATATTGGGATTGTTCTACTATTGCTAATCCGCAGCCGGCGTTCAGACAATGTGGGTGCTCTTGAAGCCGTTTGAAAAGTTTTCAAGAAAGTTATAGACTTAAAAAATAGCCTGAAATGCAGTTTTTTTAAGTTATGTTTTTTCTTGGTCCTAGACTGAGCCTTTGTATTTAACCGGCGCCCAAATACGCTTGTTGGTAAAATAAAGCAGTACCGACAGTAGGGCTAGGATCAATACACCGACAAAGCCTGTATACTGCCGATCCATCATTTTAGGCTCTGCCGTCCACATCAAAAATGCTGAAACGTCGACAGCCTCGTCATGAAGGTCATTTGAGTGACCATCATCATAATCAACATCCTCACCATAAAGTGGAGGTGCCATTGAAATCCATCCACCTGGGAATGCGGTATTTTCATAAAGCGTTACGCCCGCTTCTTCTTTCTCTTCACCTGTATAGCCAGTTAGAAGCGAGGCAATATACTCTGGTCCACCCATGCCATTTACAAGTTGGCTAATTCCAGTTCCATAAGGTCCGTGGAAACCTGCACGCGCTTTTGCCATCAAAGAGAGGTCAGGAGCACCAACGCTGTCATTTACAGGGAAGTTATCTGTCGGTGTCGCTTCGCGATAGTCGTCTAGCTCGGCGTCAAATATTTCAAAATTCTCTGACGAGTAAACTCTGACCTGTGCTTCAGTGAAATGAGGCCCGCCTTCGTCCGACAATGTTCTTAGAGGAACATATCGAAGTCCATGGCACGCAGAGCAAACTTCTGTGTAAACCTTCAACCCACGCTGAAGCTGGGCTTGATCAAAAGTTCCAAAAGGTCCCTCAAACGAAAATGCAAAGTCTTCGATTTGCTGCTCTCCTTCTCCTGCAGAAAATGCTGCAGTGGCCGTAAAAGAGAGAACAGATATTGCGGCAAAAGTGACTTGTTTAAACATTATCTCGCGTTCCTATTATTCCGCAGGTGTTGCATCAGTATTACCAAGCGCTTCAGGTAATTTTGATTTTCCATAAGAAGCCTCAAAATCCTCTTCGATCGTGCTCGGTGGTGTGTTCGGTTTCTCGAGGATTCCTAGGAGAGGTAGGATCACTAAGAAATAAGCAAACCAGTACGCTGACGCGATAAGTGAAAAGGTAGCATAGGGCTCTTCCGCAGGCATGGCTCCAAGCCACGTTAGCGCAACAAAATCTATAATAAGAAGCAAAAAATACCACTTGAACATTGGGCGGTACCGCCCAGATCTTACGGATGATGTATCCAACCACGGAGCGAGTGCCATGACAGCAATAGCACCAAACATTGCCAACACGCCAAAGAACTTAGCGTCAACAATTCCACCTGTGACAAAACTGGCCAGCTGTACGACCCATACTTCTGCAGTAAATGCGCGAAGAATGGCGTAGAATGGTAAGAAGTACCATTCCGGAACAATATGCGCGGGCGTCGCCAAAGCGTTCGCTTCAATATAGTTATCTGGGTGGCCGAGATAGTTTGGCATAAACCCAACGATTGCAAAGAACACACAGAATATAACTGCCAGTGCGAATAAGTCTTTCATCACAAAGTAAGGCCAGAAAGGAAGTGTATCTTTTTCTGCTTCGGCTTTTGAAGTTCTTCGAACTTCAACACCGGTTGGATTGTTGTTTCCAGTCGTATGGAAAGCCCAAATATGCAAAATTACTAAACCTGCAATCAAAAAGGGCATTAAGTAATGAAGGCTAAAGAATCTATTCAAGGTCGCATTATCAACGGCTGGTCCGCCCAAAAGCCATGTTTGGATTGGCTCGCCAATAAATGGAATGGCTCCGAACAATCCTGTGATAACTGTCGCACCCCAGAATGACATCTGGCCCCATGGAAGAACGTAGCCCATAAATGCTGTACCCATCATTAAGAGATAGATTAGCATGCCGATGATCCATGTTACTTCGCGCGGCGCTTTGTAAGAACCATAATAAAGGCCGCGGAAAATATGCGCGTAAACCGCAATAAAGAACAGAGATGCACCGTTCATGTGCAGATACCGGATCATATGCCCACCGTTCACATTGCGCATAATATGTTCGATAGAAGCAAAAGCCATATCTACATGCGGGGTGTAATGCATTACCAAAACGATACCGGTGATAATTTGCAGCGCCAAACAAAAGGTCAGCACAATGCCCCAGATCCACATCCAATTGAGGTTTTTCGGCGTTGGAAGCATCAATGTATCATAGAGCAAGCCA
>JAQWKM010000113.1 GCA_029247845.1 Paracoccaceae bacterium
TAGACAAGTTAGGGGCGCTGCCAACAGGATCTGAAATTGCTGTGCGACTGCATGTTCCGGTTGCAGGCGCTGCGTATGATTTTGGAGAAAAATTCGGTGCTGGTCCGGAACTGGCGACTATGCTTTTGCGCTGTGTCAAACTGCGTGGGTTGACCCCTTCTCTTACTTTCCACCCTGGCACACAATGTGCTGAGCATGCAGCTTGGACACGGTATATTGAAGTGGCTCACGCGGTGTCACAGCAAGCTGAAATCAACTTGGAGAGGCTGAATGTGGGTGGTGGGTTTGCAGCCTGGCGTGACCATAAGGCACCAAATTTGGAGCGAGTTTTGACCCGAATTTGCGATCATACCAAGGCTTTATTTGGTGACAAATCACCAAAGCTTGTTTGTGAGCCTGGGCGAGCAATGGTAGCCTCTGCCTTTACGCTGGCAACACGGATAAAAGCCCTACGCGGGCGGCAAACCTTATTTTTGAACGAAGGCATTTATGGTCTTTTATCCGAGTTTCGCGATCTTGGAGTGTCCCAGCGCTATCACTTGTGGCGCGACGGTCAAAAGCTGACCACTCCTTCAGCGGATTACACGGTATTTGGCCCAACTTGTGATAGCATTGATCAGTTGCCATCGTCCCTGCATCTGCCAAAGTCAGTTCAGGAAGGCGATTATCTGCTGTTTTCGGATATAGGAGCTTATTCCCTTAGTCTAGCAACCACTTTCAATGGCTATGGTGATTGTGAGATTGTGTCGGTCACAGATTTGTGATGGCTGCAACGATCAGGTTATGATCGACCATTTTTGGAGGAGAGGTCAAGTATTGCGCGAATTCTATCAAAGACCTTGCCGCATATCTTCGGGAAGCGAAATCGTTATGCTAGGAAAAAAGACCGCCAGAATAACTGTCAGAAGTATCAGGAAAGCAGCTTTACGACGAACGACCTCTCATTATTGGTCATGTCTGGCAGGAGAAAGAGATTGAACCCGATTGGCGGCGTAATCCACGCCATTTCAACAAAAAAAGAATGAAGTTACTTAGCTAATACTAGTCAATTCGGGAATCTCAGATCATTGGCCCAAATACTGCTATTGCATAACCAGCATAATCAGGGACATTAGGAAAAACTTCCAGCCTACCACCGAGCATTTACACTACAATAAGAACAAGAATTTCTATAAAGCTCGTACTAGCCGCAACGCCGAATGCAAGCTATAGTACATAAAGTGCCCGAGGCCGTTAGAAGCGACGCAGAGGATTGCGGTTACTGCATATCCTAAAACTTTACAAAATCTTTTTTTAATTATGCAAGGTTGCTGAAATACAATCTATTTGGTCTGTTTTCCATTTTAGACTACTTTTATACACTTACAGGTGCTTCGTCTGCGAGTTTACCTACTTAATACGAAATATGGGCGCTTTATCATTGGAATACGGCTGAAGTTCTTTCAAGAGTAGCTCTAAAAAGTCTTTACCAAGTTGCGAGAGAGGGCGTGTAGTCGAAGTTATTACGGCCATATCCATCGTGATACTGGGGTCAAATCGGCGGGCGATGAAACGATTATCTTGATAAGAATCCAAACCAAATCTGTCAACAAGTGCGACACCCATTCCTTCTTTCACAAATGCCAGAAGGTTTTTGAACAGATGCGAATGGATACGTGCATTGAGTGGTATGCCTGCTTTATCGAAAGCTTCCTTAAGGCCACGTTGGGTAATATGGTTTGATCCCATCACAACAAAGGGTTCATGTTTAAGAATATCTGGTGTAAGAATATCATATTGTGATAAAGGATTATCTTTATGCATCGCAATACGCGTTTCTATACGCAGTGGATAACATTTCAGTGCGTCGTAGAGCAGTGGCATTTCACAAATGCCAATTTCGAAAAGGCCAGACAGAATCCACTCTTGAATTTTTGTACTATATTGAGACTGAAAGGTAATGTTCATTTCAGGCCTTGTTCGAGCAAATTTAGCAATAATCTTGGGCATGAAATCAAAAGATATCGAATGCTGCGACGCAATCTGTAGTTGTCCAACATGTTTATTTTGCAAATCAACAACTGTCTGCGTTACATGGTCAAGACCTCGCACGACCGTTTCTATTTCCCGGTGGATCAGTTCTGCTTCTGGCGTGGGGATCAACCGTCCATTTATTCGCTCAAAGAGCTTCAGCTCAGTCTGTCGTTCCAACTCAGCCAAGAGGTTCGATATCCCAGGTTGTGAGATGCCCAACGCTTCGGCAGCTCCCGTAACAGTCCCAATCTCAACGATGGCGTGAAATGCCTCTAGCTGTCTGAATCTTAACCTCATGAGCTCTTATATCACTTTAAGTGATAGCTCTGCCATAAATTTGTATTGGAAATGATATGCGGAGCCTGTCAAACTTTTAACAGGAAATAAGAGTTATCATCTCATGAGTTCAGAGTGCGTCGTAGTTATAGGGTCCGGAATTGTTGGGGTTGCGTCTGCTATTTGGCTGCGACGTGCTGGTTTTGAGGTAACATTGATTGATAAAGGTACGCCTGGCATGGGCGCTTCCTATGGTAATGGATGCGTTCTAGCAAATTCCTCGGTTGTACCTGTGACTGGACCAGGCCTTTTGAGAAAAAGTCCTAGTTATTTAACCAATTCGAACTTTCCTCTCTTCATGCGTTGGAGTTATCTGCCCAAGCTAATTCCATGGCTTATAAAGTATATGTCACATGCAAACGAAGTTGATACACGCCGCATCAGCAAAGGGCTAACTACAATTGTAGGCGACGGCCTAGAACAACACAGAGCGTTAACTGGCAATACAGATGCAGCTAAATGGGTTCGCGAAAGCAATTATAGTTTTGCTTATTCTGATCGTGCAGCATATGATGCAGATGAATTTACGTGGCAGCTCAGGCGTGAAGCGGGTTTTGTACCTGAGCTGATAGAAGGTTTGGAAGTGCTAGAAGAAGAGCCAATCCTAACAACCAATACCCAATTATTAGCTGTGCTCAAAAGCCATGGGTTTATCCTCAACCCGGGTTCTTACGTACAAAATCTTGTCAAAGTTTTGGAGGAGATGGGTGGCAAGTTTGTTAAGGCCGAAGTTAAGGATTTCGAGCTAAGTGGAGGGAAAGTCGGCGCAGTAGACACCAGTATTGGGCGAATTCATTGCGACAAGGCAGTAGTTTCCTCAGGGATTTGGTCAAAACCGCTAATGCAAAAATTAGGGCTCAATATTCCACTTGAGGCTGAGCGCGGTTATCATATTGTTTTCGAACAGCCGAGCCAAAAACCAAACAACCCAATGATGATGGCAGCTGGAAAATTTGTTGCCACTGCAATGGATGAAGGTCTTCGCTGTGCTGGTATTGTTGAATTTGGAGGGCTCACTGAGAAACGCTCCAAAGCGCCGCTCCGATTATTGCGTCAAAAAGTTCAAGAACTTTTCCCCAAACTCACCCATACGTCCGAACAGGAGTGGCTCGGCTATCGTCCAGCCCCGTCAGACAGTTTGCCTCTGATTGGACAAATTAGAGACTCTGGTGTTTTCGCAGCTTTCGGTCACCATCATATAGGTTTGACAGGAGGACCAAAAACGGGCCGTCTAGTTGCAGAGATGATATCTGGAAATCATTCAAATAACGACATTCGCCCCTTCGAGCCTATGCGCTTTGATGCGGGCAAATAACCAAGACCATAAAAACAACTTAGGGAGAGAAAAATGAAAAATTTGCTAATAACACTAAGTACTGTAGTAGCAACTGCAGCCTTAGCAACTACAGCTTTAGCTGAAAAATGGGATATGCCAATGGCATATTCAGCGACGAATTTCCACTCTGAACACGGTGTAATTTTTGCAGATAAGGTACGCGAATACACTGCGGGCGCAATTGACATCACAGTGCATCCTGGTGGCTCCTTGTTTGGTGGCGGTGACATTAAACGTGCAATCCAAACGGGTCAGGTCCCTATTGGTGAGCGTTTTATGTCTGCACATGCCAATGAAGCTCCACTGTTGGGGTGGGATAATCTTCCATTTATTGCAACAACCTATGAGGATAACGCAAGGCTTTGGGCCGCTGCAAAGGATACTGTGAACGCGCAATTAGCAGACCTAAACCTAGTTGCGCTCTATACTTGTCCTTGGCCTGGTCAAGGATTCTACTTCAACAAAGAAGTAAACTCATCTGCTGACACACAAGGTATCAAATTCCGTTCTTATAATTCTGCAACAGCGACGTTCGCGGATGCACTTGGCATGATCCCCGTTCAGATCGAAGCGGCCGAATTGAGCCAAGCACTAGCGACTGGTGTTGCTTCCGCCTTCATTTCGTCGGGCTCAACCGGATATGATCGCAAAGTTTGGGAACACTTAAGCCACTACTATAAAGTAAATGCTTGGCTGCCTCGCAATTACGTAATGGTAAACACCCAAGTTTGGGATGGCCTCGATGGTGCGGTGAAAGATGGTATACAAAAAGCAGCTGATGAAACTGCGGCGGCCTGTGGTGCTAAGTCTGCTGAATTGGCTAACTTCTATTTTGATGAACTTGCAAAAAACGGCATGACAGTTAAAGATGCCGGATCAGAGTTCCTAGCAGAACTAGAAGCCATAGGTGCGAAAATGACGTCTGATTGGCTAAATACTGCTGGTGCAGAAGGACAAGCCATTTTAGATTCTTACAAAGCCAACTAAGCAAAAGAGGCCAGATCCAAATTCTTTGGTCTGGCCAAATGTTTTTTATAGAATCGAGTAACCAACATGAGCGATTGGCCGCCGGTAATGGGTCTGCCCCTTTGGGCTTGGCTGTTTGTTTTACCTAGTTTGTTTGGCATCATTTGTTTGATCGCCGGCTCTCGTTTAGAAAAAACTTTGAAACCATTTTGGCGATTTTTAGATATTTTATACTTGGCCAGTGGAGTAATATCGGCCTGTTTTATGGTTGGTATATTGCTTTTGATCGTGGCACAGATGATTGCACGTTGGACGAGCTTTGCTCTGCCGGGAACGACCGAATTTGCAGGCTACGCCATGGCGGCCACATCATTTTTTGCCCTTTGCCATGCTTTGACACGCGGGGCACATATACGAGTTTCAATTATCCTAAATGCTAGTCAGTTTCTAAAGCGTTGGCTCGATGTATTTGCGGTCTTTGGTGCTGCTATAATCGCGACTTATTTCGCCCGCTATGCAATCAAAGCGAACATATTTTCTGAAATGTTGAACGATCGCACGCAAGGGCAAGACCAAATTCCTGAATGGATTGTGACTCTGCTATCGCTTCCAAGCAGGGGGGTGAGCGAATGGGGTGACGCAATAGCCAATAGCAGCAGCAAGCTGGTTTATACCCCAATATGGATTCCGCAGCTTACAATGTCTATTGGTACGGTGTTGCTGGCAATCGCTCTGTGGGATTCGCTTTATCGGATGCTTGTGACCGGCGTAAATCCAATTAAGCCGGAGACTGTCGAATGACTGAAGCCTATGCGACAATCGTTTTTCTATTTGTCCTCTTCACCCTACTTGGATCCTCCATTTGGATTGGTCTGGCCTTGATGGGTGTCGCTTGGGTCGGAATGGAGATGTTCACCAGCCGTCCTGCAGGTGATGCAATGATTACGACGATCTGGACAGGTGCCAGCAGTTGGACATTGACTGCCTTACCTTTGTTCATTTGGATGGGTGAAATACTATATCGAACGCGCTTGTCACAAGATATGTTCCGTGGCCTTGCCCCTTGGATGAGATGGTTGCCAGGTGGTTTACTACATACGAATATTGCTGGATGTACTATTTTTGCTGCTGTTTCTGGCTCTTCTGCCGCGACGCTGACAACTGTTGGAAAAATGTCTATCCCCGAGCTGCGCAAACGTGATTATCCTGAATATATGATTGTTGGTACACTGGCGGGGGCTGCAACACTTGGCTTGATGATCCCACCCTCGCTCACGCTTATTGTCTATGGCGTTTCAATCAACGAAAGCATCATTAAATTGTTCATGGCAGGAATTATCCCTGGTTTAATTCTTGCGAGTCTTTTCATGTCTTACATCGTTGCATGGCATTTTATCAGGCCCCACGAGCGCCCAGAACCCGAGGCAAGCATGAGCCTAGCAGAAATGCTGTCTGAAAGCCGATTTTTGGTTCCAGTTCTCTGCCTGGTTTTTACCGTCATAGGGTCTATGTATTTTGGTTGGGCGACCGCAACAGAGGCTGCGGCTGTCGGAGTCCTTGGCGCTTTGGCATTAGCCTTCCTTCAGCGATCCCTTTCGTTCAGTACGTTTTTTGAGAGCCTTATGGGAGCAACCCGCACGTCTGCTATGATCGCGCTCATCTTGATGGGGGCTGCATTTCTATCTCTTTCAATGGGGTTTACTGGTCTGCCTCGGGCTCTTGCCGCTTGGATCGACGGGATGAATTTGTCACCTATAACTTTGATTGCTGCATTGACCTTATTTTATATCATTTTGGGCATGTTTCTGGATGGTATATCCTCTGTTGTTCTCACCATGGCCATTGTTGAGCCTATGATCCGGCAAGCCGGTATTGATGTGATATGGTTTGGTATTTTCATCGTAGTCGTTGTTGAAATGGCCCAAGTCACCCCACCAATCGGGTTCAACCTGTTCGTACTGCAAGGTATGACAAAACATGAGATTGGCTATATTTCAAAAACAGCTTTGCCAATGGTCGCTCTGATGCTGTTGATGGTTGTGATACTTGTAGCCTTTCCAGGAATTGTAACTTGGTTACCTAACAATATAAGGCAGTAGGTTAGATGCCGCCAAAAGTTACTGTTTTACAACTTCAAACCGGTTTCCCAAGGATTCCGGGAGATGTTGCTTGCCCTGAAACTTACTGTGGTGAACTGGAAGTCATTCCCATTCCCAACGCAACAGTTCGAAATATTATCACTCAGACGCCAGATCGGATCGATATAAAGCCTTTTGAGGAAGCTTTGGAAAAAGCAACAGGGGATATCATCGTGACATCTTGCGGGTTCCTTGCATATTGGCAAAATTATCTGGCTCGTCGAACCAATAAGCCATTCATAAGCTCAGCTTTGGTGGCGTTAAAAGAGCTGAGTGTACGATTTGCACCAAGTGAGATCCTTATTCTTACCTTTGATAAAGAAAGTTTAGGACACGCACATTTTGGCGACTATACTGCCTATCATACTGGGACAATTGGGCTGCGGGATGACATGTATCTGCGACGCGTTATTTCCGAAGATCAACGCATTTTGGATGTTGTCAAAGCAACGCATGACGTGACAATGATATTGGTCGGTGCTATGCTCTCTGCGCACCGACATATTTTATTAGAATGTACCAATTTACCGCCATACAAACCTGCGATAACGCAAATGACCAGCTTAGAGGTCAGCGATATACTTACCTGTATCGAAGCCGTGCAACCTGGATCAGTCAGGCCTGAATTCTTGACCTAAAGGAAACTGCCATGAACCCTTCAGATTTCGCCAAAGTGCAGAGGACTGACCCATCAAAGATTCCTGTTATTGATGTGTCCGGTGCGATAAACCGGACCAATTTAGAGGGCGTTTCAAAAGCCATTTATCAAGCGGCAACTGACCATGGATTTTTCTATATTTCAGGTCATGGCATTAGCCCTGCTCTTTGTGAACAGGCGTTTTTGATATCCAAAGAGTTTTTTGAACTAAGTCCAGAAGACAAGCAAACAGTGTCGGTCAATACCAATCAAAGAGGATGGATGGCCAAGGGGATGTCTCAGCTTCCAGGCGCTAAGACACACGACCTTAAAGAAGTATTTTTTTGGGGATATGAGACAAACTCGGATGACCCAGATATCCTGGCGGGCAAGCCTCTGGTTGCGGTCAATCAATGGCCAATACAAACCTTTCCAGATCTAAAGGGATCGCTGCTTCCGTATTATGATGCAGTCCGCACAGTTGCGGGTCATCTCATGGCTGCAATTGCCGTAAGCCTCGGGCAAGATGCGGGATTTTTTGAGAATGTTTACGAAAAGCCATTGGCGCGCGGCCAACTGGTTTTTTACCCACCTTCAACCCAAATGGATGAACATGAAGAAAGGTTTGGCGTCGCCTCACATACAGATTTCGGCGTCCTGACCCTTTTGTTGCAGGACAATAGTGGTGGCCTTCAAGTTCAAAGCAAATCAGGGGAGTGGATTGAAGCCCCGCCAATATCAGGCACATTGGTTTGCAACATCGGTGATCTATTGGCCCGTTGGAGCAATAATCGTTTTGCATCCACCTTACACCGGGTCGTCAACCGAACAAAAAATGCGCGTTATTCAATTCCGGTCTTCTTTGATCCGCATACGGACGCAGTCATTGATCCCGTTGATTTGGGCGTGTTAAAAGAAAACGCCTTGTATGAACCCGTAACAGTGGGACAACATATTTCTAGCCGTAATAAGCAGAGTTTTAAACAATATAAGATGAACTGAAAACGTTGCCTTGTCACTACTCAGTAGTTTTATGGGATAATATAAAGTCCGGCTTTGTCTGTAGTATCTTATAACCCTAGATTACGCACTCTTTAACGGGCACGATTTGAACCAATAGCCTTGTTTTAAATGCGCATTGCCGTTTAATATTGAAGTAACTACTGAGGTGTAACTGCCAAACTTTGTCTAAACATGGCATAGCGCCTTGGAACAAATTTTAGTGATGGGTGTTAAGTCGCTTAGATTATTTAATAAGTTTAATATCAAGGGGCATAAAGTGAAGGGCAGCGCATTTTGGTGGGAGATTGAAGAAAGCCTCGCGCCCGTTAATGATCAGGACAAACTCCCCTTAGACGCTGAGTTTGTAATTGTAGGAGGTGGCTATACGGGCCTGTCTGCAGCCCTTACAATCGCAAGGCAAGGCCGGTTAGTTCTTGTTTTGGATAGCGGATTGCCCGGCTACGGAGCGTCAACCCGCAACGGTGGCATTTGTAGCGGTCAGATCAGGCTTTCTCATAGCAAACTCAGCCATAAATTTGGTCTCTCATATGCTGATGAGGTCTACGCCGAAGGTATTCAAGCCCGCCTAGATCTTGCAAAATTCTGTGCAGAAGAGGGTATTGAGTGTGATTTGCAAATGACCGGCCGTTTTACCGGTGCAATGAGCAGGGCAGACTATGAAAGCCAAAGCCGCGAAGCTGAACGCCTTAATGAAATTATAGGTCACAAAGCCTATATGGTTTCAAAAGCTGACCAGCATAATGAAATCGCAACTAATTTGTTTCATGGTGGTATGGTAAGGGAGGAAATTGGTGGGTTTCACCCAGGAAAATTTTTTGCTGGGTTATTAAAATCTGCGCAAAAGGCCGGTGTGATAGTTCGGTCAAATACTTCTGTCCAGGACGTTGTTGACCTTTCACCGGGCAAAAAATCTGTCATTACGAGCAAAGGGAAAGTGACTGCCGGAAAAGTTATTATTGCAACAAATGCCTATACTGGAAGACAACACCGTGTTGGTAAATTTCTGCGCTGTCGCCTTGTTCCCGTGCAAAGCTGTATTATTGTAACCGAACAACTGGGGGTGGAAAAAGTCAAAACCCTAATGCCAAAATTGCGTATGTATGGAAATACTGCTAAACTCTATAGTTACTTTAGGCCAACGCCCGACCGAGATCGCATTTTACTTGGCTCGCGCAGCTTTGACAGAAAAGAACCTACTGATCGTTCTGTTACCTACCTAAAAAGAAAGTTGGTTCAGATTTTTCCTGAATTAGGATATTGTGCTATTGATTACTGTTGGCTGGGCAACGTTGGGTTCACTCGTACGCAGATGCCAGTTATTTTTGAACATAATGAGATTCATTATGCGGCCGGCTATGCCGGTTCTGGAACTGTTTGGGCGCGCTGGTTGGGAAAAAAAGTTGCTGAAACTGCAATGGGCACGGGTAACAGACCCAGTACTTTTTATGGCTCTCCTCCGCCTGCTTTGCCGTTTTATGATGGTAATCCGTGGTTTTTGCCGGCTGTTCAGAAATATTTTTCACTTAGAGATTGGGTCAAAAACGCCTATTAGGCCGCATTGCGATCTTCATAGAATTATTTTGTTCACATTTTAGAACGCTTGATCTGAATTACAGCAATCGGCAGCATTAAAATGATCCCAATTGCCATCGTGATCAGGCCAGGTGCGATGAAAAAAAATGAGACAAGTGCAACCCACCATCGCTCTCACGTTTTTACATGTGTGAGAAAGTATCCCGAGAAGGCAATACCAAGGGAGGCTATACCAATCATTGCTCCTATCAGCGTCACGGTGAATCCCAACCAAGTAAAGTCCCCTGTGACCAATAGTAATGCAGGTGAATAGATGAACACAAAAGGTACGAGCGCCTTTGCAATGCCTAATCGAAAAGCCGTATTTCCCGTTTTAAATGGATTTGATCCAGCAATGCCTGCTGCGGCATATGCGGCCAAGGCGACAGGCGGTGTTATATCTGCTAAAACACTGTAATAGAAAACAAAGAAATGCGCCACTAATGGCTCTACTTGTAACTGGCTTAGTGCCGGAGTGGCCACGGCAACGAGGATGATATAGGTAGCTGTCGTTGGAATACCTGCGCCCATAATAATGCATGAAATTGTGATTAATATAAGAGATGTAAATAGGGCCCACAGCGTAATCGTGAAGTATCCAAGCACTGGCAACGCGCTCAGGAATGTCCCAATATCAGTCGCAGTCTGAACGACAACGTACTCAAGCCTAAACCCAACGCCAGTCAGCGTTACGACACCAAAAACCACACCGACGCTGGCGGCAGCTGCGCCAGCAGCTAGTGTGTTCTTGGCGCCTGTGGCCAAGCTATTCCAAAGGTCTATCATGCTTAACCGATGGGCAGGGTTCAAGAAGCCAACCACAACACAGGCGATGATGCCATAGACCGCCGCGTAGTCTGGTGTCTTGCCAGATAGGATGAGATAGACAAGGATAATCAGAGGAATAAGGCTAAACCAATGATCCTTCAGTACCACCCCAATTTTAGGAAGCTCTTCTGCACGCAGGCCGCGCAGCCCCAAGAATTGGTGGAGTGATCTGTCCACCTGTTGATGAGGTTGCTCAACGGCACCGGCAAAATGCGCAGGATAGCTAACGCGTTTCATTGCTGGAATAGTAAGAGCGCCGGTCGTTACGGTATTGGCAATAGATGATCCTGATATTATTCCCATGAATGCACTGGAAAAGATGGCGACCTTAGCAGGCCCACCCGAGTACCGGCCTGCGACCACCATCGCTAAATCTATAAATAACTGTCCCAGTCCAATACACATTGCGAGTACGCCAAACAGGATGAACAGGATGAACAGGATGAACAGGACGAAATATTGCGCCATAACACCAATCGCAATTCCATAGACGCCTTGATTGGTCATATACAAATGGTTGATAATCCCAAGTCAAGATGACCCACCATGCTTTAAAGCACCGGGCATCCAGGGACCAAAATAGGCAAAGCCAATAAAAAAAGTCCAATGATTGGGAGTGTTCTCCCGACATTGCGGCGGGTCGCTTCCAATGTCAGCAGCAAAAGAGATGAGCCCATAAATATATCAAACGGCGAAGGATTTCCGACCCGCTGTGCTAATGCAATTGGTGGAAATAACGGGAGATATAAGGCCGCAACGACTGCTAAGACGGACAAGACAAGATCTATCAAAGGAACACCATCAAAGCGATACCAAGCCTTGGTTTGCACTGCTTGATTGGACTTGCCTGTGGCAAATAACAAGAAAACGTGGCCCAAAACAAATGAAAGGTGAATTTCTCTATGCAAAAGCTCTCGGATGAGACCAAACCCTGAGGCATAAAAAGGGTATACTGACATTTATACCAGTATGCCAGCAATCACAAACCCCAGAAATTTGCCAGTTGGCCTAAAGGCGAATTCTGGATCAAACCTGCGCTCAATTTCAGAAAATTCTTCTGGTGTGATCTCGCTAATAGGGTCTGCAGGAATAGTAAATCCTAAATCAAAATATAGAAAGACCCCAAGAATCAGAATGCCTGAGGTCAGATTTTGTGTTTTAAAAGCTTATTTTAGAAGGCCAGCTTCACGGTAAAAACGCTCTGCGCCAGCATGTTAAGGAACTCCAATACCGTTAAGTGCTGTATCTGTTGTAATTGTTTTGCCTTTCGCGTGGCCTATATCGAGTAGCTTGCGCGACTCTGCATTTCAAAAAGCTTTGGTAATGTTATAAATAAGCTCTTCGTTTTGACCTGCAGACGTGAACCATTTTGCGCCAACAGCCACAGTTGTGACAGTTTATACGCCTTCATAAGTACCTTCAGGAATGTCTGAAGATGCAAAGAAGTCATATTTTTCCAT
>JAQWKM010000120.1 GCA_029247845.1 Paracoccaceae bacterium
TACGCGATGCTGAATCATTTTAGAAAGCTCGTTATAAGCATTTTCCGCCAATGTGTTAGACAAGGTAGCTGTTTTATAATCAGATATTGTTTTGATTACGGCATCAACCGTCGAATTTATTGGACTAGCTTTTATTAAAGCACTCATTTTTTCACTGCTTTATTGGAATTCTCTTCATAATTAAGTGAAAAGGTCGAAAATAACAACAAACTCTCAGGGTTAACTGAAAATTGTCATCTTATCTGTTGATAGAATCAAAATTAACAACCAGCGCACCTCCAGCGCACCTAGGGGGTGCGTCAGAGTCATTGCCATCTGCGCAGTCACCCTTACTTTTTAAAAATTACATTAATGTTAAGAGGTTACTCTTAGGGCCCGACACTGGGTACAGTTTGGATCCAATTATAGAGAACAGCTTTGATTGAAACGTATGTGAAATATCTGAATGATCTGGTTAAAGCACAAATTGAAGACGAAGTAGTGATCATAACTAATGGTGCTACTTAGGAAGGAAACCAAGAATAAGAGGAGAAAGATATGAAACTTTCGAGTATTTTGACAAAAGCGTTAAGCCTGCTGGCCCTCAGCCTAGCCCTTCCGGGATTGGCCTTAGCCGATGCGTCTGGCACGCTCATTATAGCCGAAAACGAAACTCCGGAGAACCTTGACCCGGCAAACGCCACAAACTCAACGGTGAACCAGTTACTGGTCGGTGTGTATGATACATTGGTTCAGTTCAAGGCTGGTGAAACAGCAGTTAGCCCGCAACTGGCGACCGATTGGATGGCTTCGGATGATGGACTAAAATATACTTTTACCTTGCGCGACGACGTAACATTCCATGACGGCACGCAGATGACTGCTCACGACGTAGTTTTCACTCTTAAACGTCTCCAGGCGGCCTCTGCCGCAGTTTTAAATGATATGGGGCCTTTTAATTCGGCTGAAGCCCTAGATGACTACACGGTCGCAATGACGCTAGACGCACCTTTCGGCCCCTTCATTTCTGCGCTATCGCGCATCTATGTGGTCAGCAAAACGCAGGTTGAGCCGCACATGGCTGAAGATAATGCCCGCGGCTGGCTAGCGGTCAACGCTGCTGGATCTGGGCCCTATGAAGTAAGCACTTACAAGCCAACTGAAGTTGTTACGCTTAGTGCTTCTAAGGCTTATTGGGGAGGATGGGATGGCGATCATGTAGCCGAGGTCGTATTCCGGTATATTTCCGAGCCCTCAACTCAGCTCGCATTGTTGAAATCCGGTGAGGTCCATATCGCACCTGATATTACCGTCCAGGACAAACTAGCCTTGATGGATACAGAAGGCTTCAAAGTTGATATCGGCGCTGCCGCGACACCCCTTTATTTTCAGTTTAACACTGCCAGCGATGGACTTGTAGGAGATTCCGAATTCCGAAGAATGCTGTCACAAAGCTTCGACCGCAAGCTGCATCTAGACTACGTTCTGCAGGGCTTTGGTAGTATGCCAGATGGGCCCTTACCGCCCAACTGGATGGGCCATTCGAAGGGAACTGAGCTGCCGTTTGATCTGGACGCAGCTAAGGCGATGGTGGATCAAAACGGCTGGGCTGGAACAAAGTTGAAGGTACGTTACTTACCCGCGATTGAAGAAGAGCAGGCTGCGGTGGAACAGCTGCAATCAAACTTATCGCAGTTGGGCATTAAGCTGGAAGCTGAAGGTATGACTTGGCCCGCCCAAGCCTCTACAGTTCAGAAACTGGATACGACATCCGATATCAATATGATCTATAACTTTCCAAGCTTCCCAGATCCGCACGCTATTTTGAACACCTCGTTCAATACCCAGAACACAGGCTATAATGGCGGATATAATTGGGCACAATATTCTAACCCGGAAGTCGATGCCTTACTAAACAAGGCGGCATCATCGGCCGATCAGTCAAATCGTGCTGATTTATATTCAAGCGCTCAAAAAATCATAGGCGCGGATTACCCAGTGATTACCGTATCACTACCAGGATCGGTAGTCGCTATGTCGGCCTCAGTAAAAGGCTATAGCTATAGCGTCGCCCATCACCAAACATTTAACTACATGGATATTTCCGTAGACTAAAAACATTGGGATAGTATTGATGAACTACTTTTTTCAAAGATTTTTGTTCTCAATACTATCCCTGTTTATTTTAACTTTAATAACATTTTTGCTGAGTCATGTAGTTCCGGGTGATCCAGCTATAGTAGCTGCAGGACCGAATGCGGGAGCAGAAAAGATTGAGCTTTTGCGCATAGAAATGGGTTTAGATAAACCCTTATCGCAGCAATTTATCATTTATACTGGAAAGCTGCTTCAGGGAGATCTGGGCAATTCTTGGTTTACTCATCAACCAATATTAGATGACTTATTAAGAGAGCTTCCACCATCTTTAGAACTTGTCTTTATAGCTATGACTATTAACCTCTTAATTTCTTTGCCTTTAGGTTTATGCTCAGCTAGGTACAGTGACACTATATTTGACAGTTCAGTTAGATTGTTAGCTATGGTTGGTGCAGGTCTTCCAATATTTTGGACGGCGTTAATTTTGCAAAATACTGTAGCCGCTGAATGGCAAGCGTTACCAATAGCAGGCAGACTTTCATTCGAGTACAGAAGTTTTGACGGCTATACGGGTTTCTACCTTATAGATAGTTTGTTGTTGGGTAGGCCTGATATCTTTTGGGATACTTTGAGGCACCTTTTTTTACCTGCATTTTCGTTATGTCTTCTATTTACTGCGGTTGGGCTTCGTATAACCCGCACTGCAATGATAAGCGAGTTTCAGAAGGATTATGTTTTATTGGCTCGGACCAAAGCAGCAAGTGAATTGCGAATAATGTTTAAACATGTATTCCCCAATGGAGCGCCGGCTTCTTTGACCGTTTTCGGAATGCAATTTGGATGGATGCTTGGAGCTACAGTACTTGTTGAGGAAATTTATGGAAGACCTGGTATCGGGCGCTACGCGGTAAAGGCTGTAACTCAGTCTGATATTCATGCTGTTGTGGCAGTAGTCTTGGTGGTTGGAGTGGTATTTCTTTTAGCTAACTTGATAGTGGATTTGCTCCTGTATATTTTAAATCCGAGGGGGCGATTTAAGGAATGAGCCTCTTAGAAAAATTTTATTTTTTTGCAAAGTCACCGTTTGAAAAGTTTGCATTGGGGCTTGTTTTTTTTATAATTTTAGTTGCAATTCTTGGTGATGTTATTGCCCCTTATGATCCTACGCAAATTGACTTTCGCGGGAAGTTACAGCCACCGTCAATGGAGCACTTGCTAGGACAAGACGGAGCCGGGCGAGATGTCCTTAGCCGGATTCTTTCAGGTGCTAAGTTGACTATATTCTCTACGTTTTCAGTAATTTTTGTTGTTTTAGTTATCGGCTGTAGCATTGGTATTTTTTCGGCGTTCGCTGGTGGTTGGGTCGATAATATTATAATGAGAATTGCGGATATCTGGTTAGGCTTTCCACCACTGATTTTGGCTCTTGGCTTTGCAGCAGCTTTGGGCGCTAGTTTAGAAGCAGCTATATGGGCACTTATTTTTAGTTGGTGGCCTAACTATGCCAGATTATCCCGAATGATCACAATGGATATTCTTTCTAAGCCATTTATTTTGGGCGCCCAAGTTCTTGGAGTACCATTGTGGAGGAAGATTACTTTCTACGTCTTGCCTAATGCTTTTGATGTCTTGATAATTCAAATTGCTTTAGATGTTTCTGCCGTAATGTTGTCGATTTCAGGTTTGTCTTTTATTGGAGTTGGTGCTCAGATTCCTGCCCCTGAGTGGGGATCAATGATTGCCGATGGCAGAGCATATATGAGCTCTGCTTGGTGGGTAGTGGTTTTTCCTGGCCTCGCAATTTTTGTTAGTGCTCTTAGCTTCAATATAATTGGAGATGCGCTACGACGGGAGTTAGATCCTTTGATAAGGAGCTCTTGATGAACCTAGACGCTAATAAAATTATTGGCTCACAGAAGAGATCAATTCTAGACGTTCAGAATTACAGTGTGGGATTAAAAAGAGCAAATCAGTCTTTGATTTTGTCAGTATCTTTTTCAATCATTAAAGGAGAAATTTTTGGTATCGCAGGTGAAAGTGGATCTGGAAAAACATTGCTTACTTTGTCTATGTTTGGTTTGCACAATGCTGCGCGTTTAGAAGGGGGCGATGTTTATTTTGATGATAAAAAAATTATAGAAAATGGGATTAAAGTGGTTGATACGAAAAATTTGGCATTACGTATCGGATTCATATTACAGGATCCATTCTCTTCTTTGAACCCGTCAGTTAGAATCGGACGGCAGATAGCTGAAGCAATATATTTGGCGAAAGGCAAAAGCCCCACCAGTTCGGAAAATTGTGCTGCAGTCTACGAGTTGCTATCGGAGGTAGGAATTCCTGATCCCCAAAATGCATACGACCAATACCCGGATCAATTTTCTGGAGGCATGAGGCAAAGAATAGTCATAGCTATTGCATTGTCGCAAGATCCAGAGCTACTCATTGCCGATGAACCCACAACTGCGTTGGATGCAAGCACTCAGAGAAAAATTATTGATTTAATAGTTGATCGTAGCCGTCAACGTGGATTAAGCGTGATTTTAGTAAGCCATAACTTAGCATTACTTGGAGCCACCGTTGATCGGGTAGCAGTAATGAAAAGTGGCAAAATTTTGGACATATTTAATCCACGAAAAATTAAAAGTGCAGATGTTAAGCCTTACACAAAAACACTTTTTGACGGTCTTCAAGGTGTAACTCACCGTATTAAAAAAGATCTCAAAGGGACCCATGAAAAGTACGAGTACTTTTCATCATCGCCGCTCATCGACATTAAGAATATCAAAAAAACCTTTTCGTCAAGCATTCTACGAAAGAGCGCAAACTTTAGTCTGTCCAATATAGATTTAGAAATTTATGCTGGGGAAGTTGTGGGTTTTTTAGGTGAGTCTGGTAGTGGAAAATCCACGCTTGCATCTATTATAACCAATCTTATCGTGCCTAATGCGGGCACATATAAATATAAGGGTCAAAATGTTTTTTCTTACAGTTCACGGCAATTAAAAAAATTCAAATCAAATGTACAAATGATCTTTCAAGACCCTTACGGCAGCCTTAACCCACGTTATAATATTCGAAGTACCATTAACGAAGCGCTCTTAATTCACGAGCCAGATTTGTCATCAGCCGCTAGGGAGCAAAAAATTGTTCAGCTGCTTGATGATGTGGGTCTTGACAACACCGCGCTAAAAAAGTTTCCACATGAGTTTTCTGGCGGGCAAAGGCAACGGATTGCAATCGCAAGAGCGATGTCTGTTGACCCGGAAATGTTGGTTTGCGATGAACCGTTGTCCTCCCTTGATGTTTCTACGCAGGCTCAAATTTTAACTCTATTCTCTGCACTCCTTGGGCAGAAGAAAATTACCATGATTTTCATTACGCACGACATTAACGTAGCGCAGATCTTATGTGACAGAGTCTATATTTTGTCCAATGGGCGCATTGTAGAGCATGGAGAAACGCAAAGTGTATTAAGCAATCCGCAACATGAGTACACCTCAAAACTTATTGACGCCGTATATTAGGAGTATGAGCTTTGGACAGATTTAAACTAGCGATCGATATTGGGGGTACATTCGTAGACATTGTTGTATTTAATCAACAAACTAAAGTCTTGCGTCACTTTAAGGTTCCTACTACACCGGACAACCCTGCACAGGCTGTTCTAAGTGGTGTAAGCGATATAAAAACCCAATTATCTCAGTTTACTGACTTTATTCATGGTACGACCTTAGGTTTGAATGCCATACTTGAACGCAAAGGTGCAAAGGTCGGTATAATAACAAATAAAGGTTTTGAAGACGTTTTTCTGATCGCCCGAGGAAGCTTAAATTTCTCCGATATGTATCGATTTGACTTTGAACAGCCGCCTACTTTGGTCCAACGCCGCAACATTAGAGGAGTAAATGGGCGCATAAATTTTTTAGGAAAAGAGATATCTCCTTTAGATGAAAAGGCTCTCTTAGCTTCAGCAGACGAGCTTATCAATCAAGCTGGTTGCGAGGCCATTGCGATCAACTTCCTTCATTCTTATGCTAATACCAAACACGAGAAATTAGCAGTGAAATTGCTCAATCGGGCATTTCCTGAGACTGCTGTGTCAGCAGGAGGCCTATTGGCGAACGAGTATAGAGAGTATGAACGAACAAGTACGGCTGTACTAGACGCTTATATAAAACCTGTTCTGAAAGACTACTTACAAAATCTTAAATTGGGTATGCGGGATGTGGGTTTCGATGGGAAATTTTATGCGATGAATTCCGCTGGGGGTGCTTTAACATTTCAAATGGCTGAGGCGAAACCAATTTCGACTATTTTTTCAGGACCTGCTGGAGGAGTTTCTGGGGCATTAGATTTAGCAAAAATAATGAAAAAAAGGAAACTATTATCAATAGACGTGGGAGGCACTAGTCTTGACGCAAATCTAATCTTGGATTTTCAGCCTGTAGATGTATTTGAGGCCCATGTTGATAACTTTCCAATCTTACAACCAATATTTGATTTAAGGACTCTGGGAGCAGGGGGGGGATCAATAGCAAAGATTGATAATAAGTTATTAACTGTTGGTCCGAAAAGTGCAGGCGCAGTACCCGGTCCCGCCTGTTATGGCCGTGGAGGAAATGAAGCAACTTTAACCGATGCAGCTCTTCACTTAGGTTTTATTACCGCATCTAATTTTATGGGGGGTAAAATGGAGGTTGCAGATACGCTAGCCAAGCAAGCAATTGATAACAACATAGCCAAGCCTCTAAAAATTAAAACTGCTGATGCAGCCATTTCAATTATAAGAGTTTTAGTTTCAAAGACTGCTTCAGCAATCAAGGAAATGATGCTCGAAAGGGGGCTAGACCCAAGAGATTTCTCTCTCCTTGCTTTTGGAGGTTGTGGACCGCTGATCGGTCCGATGTTGTTTGATGAATTAGAAATGGCTGAGTTAATCGTACCTCCTTTACCTTCAGTCTTTTCTGCTTTGGGTATGATGACCAGTGATTTGTCTTTTTCTCAGTCCATGTCAGTTTTGAAAAAAATAGATATGGATGATTTTGAGAAAATCAGAGATAAAGCTAAGCATCTCAAAGTTCAGGCAACTAACGAACTACTTGAAAAAACTCGGGAGGTTGGTGATCCGATATCCTCGATGACGGCTCGAGTAAGGTTTATCGGTCAAGAGCACACTTTAAGCGTCCCGTTCTTAGAAAATGATACAGATAAATCACTATTTGCAAGGTTTACTGAACTGCATCTAAATCGTTTTGGGCACTCATTTAAGCTAGAAGCTGAGGTCGTCTCACTTATTGTAAAACTAACTTTAGAAAAAGAAAAACCTGATTTGACGCTAGCTTTAACGTCTTTAGATCAAAATACTGGTGCCGAGTACCATAAGATGTTTGATGACGAAAATTCATGTTTCATCGAAACAAAAAAGCTCCCAACGTTCCATTTAGAAAAGAATAAAATATATGAAGGCCCTTTTCTGGTTTATGATGAGGGATCTTCAATGCCATTATTAAAACATCAAACCCTTGTTCTGGATAAAAGAGGAATAATTACTGTAAGACGTGTTGAGGAGAAAAATGGAAAATACTAGTGCAGCTGATCTTGAGATTATTTCGGGTCTATTTTTGTCAGCCGCTGAGCAAATGAGGCGCACTTTAGTGCGTACTGCTTTTAACGCTGTAATTTATGAAGTTCTTGATTTTGGAATATCAATTGCTGATTCTAAAGGTCGCATGGTTGCAGAAGCAGCGGGAATTACTTCTTTTATAGGTGCTAACGATTATGCACTTAAGACTTTATTGGAAAAACTAGATTTGAATTCTTTAAAACCTGGTGACGTTGTAATGTTGAATTATCCCTATTGGAATTCAGCGCATGCATCTGATGCTTTGCTTATGTCGCCAGTATTTATTGATAATAATGAAATAGATATGTTTTTGTGTGTGCGAGCGCACTGGTTAGATCTGGGCGCTAAAGACGCTGGCTATGTTATCGATTCCACTGATATTCATCAGGAAGGAATTATAATTCCAGGCGTAAGGATAATTAAAGAGGGTAGACTGGACGAAGATCTTTGGAAGATTTTGACTTTCAACTCTCGCTTACCGGATGCAATTGAAGGTGATTTTGGTGCGCAAGTTGCGTGCTTACGAACTGGTGAAAGATGTTTAAAAGAAATTTTTTCAAAATTTGGTAAATCTAAGGTTTTTAGAGCAATTGAGGATTTTTTTGAACATTCTCATCAGAAAGCTTTAGCCGCATTATCGCAGTTGCCCAAAGGTACTTGGTCAGCCAGTGATTGGCTAGATGATGATGGTATTTCCGATGAAATGATAAAAATGGCCGTAAAAGTAAGTATAACAGATACCGAATTTATTGCCGATTATAACGATTCCTCTTTGAAAGTGGCTGGTCCTGTTAATATGACTTATGGTGGCACAGTATCTATGGCTAAAACATATTTTAAGTTTTTAACGTCTAGAGATTCCCCCAGTAATCATGGAAACTACCTACCGCTGAAGGTTAAAGCAGATCCTGGAAATCTTTTCCATGCAATTTATCCTGCAGCTACTTATATACCGTGGACAAAAATGGTTGCATTTGAGTTAATAGCTAAGGCGCTAGCACCAGTGGTGGATTGGCTGCCAATGTCATCTGGTTTGGATGAGCCTGGTTTCATGGCGGTAGGTAAACATCATCAAACTGGCCAGCCATTTGTAGTAAGTAACAATGAAGGTATTGGTTGGGGCGCCACACGTACACATGACGGTTCAACTGCTTTACAGCACCCTTCCACCAGTACTGTGCGTAACACCCCTATAGAAGTGCTTGAGCGGCAGGCGAACCTTTTTCATGAGGAGCTAACATTAATTCCTGATTCTGGCGGGATTGGACAGTATCGCGGCGGTTTGGGTGTGCGTCGTAAAGTTAGCATGGTTGGTGAGACAGAAGTCATATCAATGAAAAAGAAATCGAAGACAGTTGGTTGGGGACTGGATGGCGGCCAACCTTCGTTGATTAAAAACCATATGGTATTACGACCTGATACGCCTCAGGAAAAGAAAGTGGGGATGTATCGTGAAACCCTGCAGACTGGCGAGGCGTTTGTGAATTACTCTGCTGGCGGTGCCGGTTGGGGAGATCCCGTGAAACGAGACTTAAAATCGTACGCCAACGATGTTGCCAATGGACTGGTAACTTTAAAAGAATAACCAACGAAAGAGGAAAGGCCATGACTTATAATAACAATCATTATGTTTTAACTAGCGGTCGAGTCGTTGATGTAAACGCTGGTAAAATTCTCACTGACCAAGCGGTGGTCGTCAAGGACGGTATTATCCACGATATCTGTGACGAGGCAACTCTGGATCCAAAGCTACCCAACTTTTCGCTCAATGGGCGTTATGTTTCGCCAGGGCTGATTGATTGTCATGCGCATTGCTTCGTTGGGCAGTTTGGCGACCGGGGTAACGTGTTGCCCTCTGAAATGACTGCCCGCGCAGGGCACCACTTAGACGGTATGCTGCAACGTGGCTTCACGACTGTGCGTGATGCAGGCGGCGCCGATTCTGGCCACCGCGGGGCTGTCGAGAAAGGGCTTTTTCCTGGCCCTCGTTTGTTTGTCTCCGGTAAGATTCTGTCCCAAACAGGTGGCCATGGAGACCATCGTGCAATTGCTGATGCTTGCAGTTGTGGAACTGTGGCTGGTGGCATGTCGGTAATCGCAGACGGGGTTGACGCAGTGCGAAAAGCGGTACGCGAAAATGTGCGCCAGAGCGTCGATCAGATAAAGATCATGGGCGGTGGTGGGGTGAGTTCGCCTGGCGACAAACTGATCCATCCGCAATATTCTCTGAAGGAAATTGCCGCCATTGTTGACGAGGCAGAACTTTGCGGGCGCTATGTTATGGCTCATATCTATTCTGATATTGGCATTCGCAGGGCAGTGGAACAAGGTGTACGCTCAGTTGAACATGGCAATTTCCTGACGGAAGATACGGCAAAGGTGATGGCTGAACGAGACGCTCATTTGGTGCCAACGCTGGTAACCTATCAGGCGGATGCCAAATATGGTTCTGGTTTTGGATGGTCTGACGAGAATTCCACTAAAAATGCTGAGGTTCTGTCTTCAGGCCTTACCTCTTTGGAGAATGCCCTTCGGCACGGGGTAAATGTCGGCTATGGCACCGATCTCTGTTGGTCGCCCAAAAGTTATCAGGGCGATGGTCTTTTGATCCATCAACAAGTCTGTGGTGCCGCTGAAGCACTGCGCCATGCTACTGTAAACAATGCGCGGGTCGTACGGATGGAAGGTCTAATTGGCGAGATTGCCAGGGGCGCTCATGCTGATCTTATTATCCTTGACACCAATCCGCTTGAAAGCCTTGCATGCTTTTCGCAGACTAATAGCTCGGTCGTTGCGGTACTAAAGTCAGGGCGCGCCGTACGTGATGATATTGCGATATTTAGCTGACAGTACTTCGCAAATAAACCTATTAATAATTTTTCTTGCTAAGTATGTTGTCAACGCACATTAGAATATATGTTGTCGTTGGTGTAGAACTGGCCCCAAGATAGTTTTGCGTGTGTTCGTTTATTACGTCTTCATCACAAAAGAGAAAAATCTTCTGGATGCGCAATTGATTTCACAAATCCAAACCGCATTTGTGTCCTTATTTTGGACCTCACCTGCCAATTGAGATAAAACTCTAGTTGAGTATTATAAAACCCAACATTTAGAAATGTTATCTTGATTATATATTTTAAAATCGAAGAGGGCGTGGCAATTCTGTTTGTGCGAATTAAGTAAAAAAGACGAAATCTTAGAACGCTTTGTTACTAAAAAAAGAAATACAACTGCCCCGCTAAAGTTTATAAATTTGTATTTCAGACTAATGCCTGAACAATGGCGATGTGGTGTCTACGGCTGGTTGCAAGTATAAAAGTGTATTTTTGTTCTCCAACAGCGAGATTATATTAGCTTTGATTGATGATGACTTAGGAAACAAGGAGGTGGCTCTTTGTTTATTTTCTTTACAAAGGCATGCTTTGATAATTTTTGTAATTTCATTTGAATAGCCAAAGAGTGATTGTCTATCATAGACACTCTGTAATACTGAGCATTGAAACATTTGTCA
>JAQWKM010000136.1 GCA_029247845.1 Paracoccaceae bacterium
TTCTGGAGGCGATAGCAATGCTGGTAACTGACTCAAAATCTCACTTGCGCTTCCTACAATCGCAACATTGTTTTCCTGAGCATCAATGAGCCGCGCAAAGCGGGATCGCAGAGGTTGTAAAAATACGGCTTCCTCCGAATCTGACATTTTCAAATTCCCATGACGGGCTGTTTCATCAAGAAAGCGATGCATGGCAGAGACAGCCGGCTCACCCATCAACCCCAAGGAGGCCTGATTGAAATAGCTTTGCGTTTTCAAACAAGGATAATCCAGGCGGCTAGAAATTGACTGTATCATATTAAACTCCGTCTGATTGGCTTTGACACAAATCAAATAACGTTCTTGTTGCAAGAAAAGAGTGGCGCTCGAAAAAATAGCCAATGCTCATCCTGAAATACGCTCCCCGAACGATAGGACAAATACCGCAATTTTATAAACCCAGAACCGTCTTTTTCATCATCATGTGGACACCCTTTTCGCGATTTACAGTCTGAGTAATACGAAGATCCCCTGACAGACTACACAGCATATAGGCCTCTGCCTTTGTAATCTCCAAACGATCTGAAACGAAGTTGATCATATGGCGCAATGCAATCTCAACGCAGCGGTCCAGATCTGTATCCATACCCATCGTGATAATATGCTCAGGCGTTTCGGCTTGTGGATAATTGAACTTTAGATCACGCCGCACCGTGAGGCGAAACCGCCCCTCAAGAGCCGTCTCAATGGCTGTCACACAGACTTCGCCGTCACCTTGTGCTCCATGTCCATCCCCGCAAGAAAACAACGCCCCATCAGCAAAGACAGGTAAATAAAGTGTTGCGCCAGCAACCAGCTCTTTGTTATCAATATTACCACCATGCACGCGTGGCTCTATGGTCGAAATACGGCCCCATTCGGCCGGTGGTGCAACCCCCATGACCCCAAAAAATGGTGTAAGTGGCAGCTCTAGCCCCCAAGGCATCGTAGCCATTGCGCGGTCGATATCCAGAGGAATAATGGTTTTGTAACGTTTGGGAAAATCTTGCGGCAAAGTGCCGACCAGCGGACGGATCATATTATAACCCCAATCCTGTCTCAGTCTTACATCCAAAATATCGACTTGAAGCACATCTCCAGGACTCGCACCGTTGACCGCTACAGGACCAGTTAGGATATGACCAGGCATCGTAGGACCGCCAGCAGCATGCAGATCTAAAAGTTCTTCCGGAACATAAAACCCATCTCCTGGGAGCATATCCGGTCCTCCTGAAACAGTTTGGATGGTCACTTCAGATCCACTTTCAATCGTCAAAACAGGGTCACGCTCTGCATCGAAATAGCCCCAATGGGCAGTCTCAAGGTTGGTTTTTAAAAACGTACTCATTACGCAAGCCTCAGGTTTGACATTATTGATGCATGATACCGTGCGCTGCGCTTTAAATTGGATTTACCCATTTTGAGTTTCCTTACCTGCAGACGATCTGTAATCACTTGGATTTTAGTCGGTTTAACATGGCACAGCACAATCAGATACATAATTTGGCTTAGACCTTAAGCTGTCAACAATTTTATATAGCAGTATCTTCCGTTTGCGCCAAAGCTCTCAGAGTAAGCCAGCTGATAAAGATGAACGGTATGCTCAGACCAAATGAAACTCTTATACCAAACGTCTCGGCAACAAATCCCAATAGCGGTGGCGCAAGTAAAAAGACAACAAAGGATATTTGCACAAGAGAGGCAACATTGACCGCCGCTGGCCGATCAGTTTTTTGGGCCGCCGCAGATATAGCAAGAGGAAATATAACGGCGTTTCCTGCCCCCATAAAAGTAAAGCCGATCAAGGCGACAAGTGGAGATGGCGAGAAAGTCACGCAAGAAACACCGATCAACATTAGAAAAATACTGTATTTGGCTATCGGTTCTGCACCATACTTATCAACGTATTGATCGGCAAAAAATCGTGCCAAAAATTGCGAAAAGGCACCAATTGCAAATGCTAAACCGCTTACAATAGGCAGCGTTTCATGCACATCGCGCATGTAAATGACTGACCAGTCTATGCCAGAGCCTTCTACAAGCATCGCTGAAAGTGTTAGAATCACCAAAAACATGATGCTTTTTGTCGGTATAACAAAATGGGGGGTCGATATATCTGAGCCAGACCTTGCTGGAGCCGGTGAATAGTTTTGAAAATACACGATGGTGGCCAAAGTGCTTAGAAGAGCCGAAACCATAAAATGCAGTGCTGGCGCAACACCTAGCTGGGCCACTCCAGCGCCTAAAATGCCCGTTGCGAAAAAGCCCAAACTCCAAAAACTGTGAGCGCGATTCATGATACGACGCCCAATCAAGTATTCGATTCTATCGGCCTCCAAATTTACTGCCACTTCCAGCGTCCCAACACAAAGGCCAGATAAGAATAAAAAGCCACAAAAGATCATCCAATGATCGGCCAAAGCAGCAAAATAAAATGCTAAACCAACGACAGGAATACCGATCAACATCACATGGCGTATATTGAAATACTTTAGAATTTTGTCAGCCAATAATAAAGATATTTGAACACCTAACGGTAAACCTATCAAGGCGAGCCCTAGGGTTCCCTCCTCCACGCCTAATTGTTTTTGTAGATCGCCAATCCTTGGAAATAAACTGCCCAAGGCAAACGCATATATGAAAAATGCAATATAAACTGGGCGGCTTTTATACATTTGATCGGTCGTCATGCTCATTTAGATTTGACCTTTTCCACAGGGTTAGGACCCCCGCTATTTGATGGTTTAATATGTTCCGATAGAATGTTCTTCTGACACACAGCACCCGCGGAAGGCTCGGAGAGCCAAAACCCCTTTTGTAAAACGTCAATAATGGAAAAATAGCTAAGATGTCTATATATGTCAGAGACTTAATTTTAGGTAGCATTTACTCTGTTATCAGAAAAAGATAGTATTTATTCCTAGGTTAAGATCAAACTCTGAGGTTAAAATGAAAACATCAAAAGATTATGTAGTCGACGCGAATTCCGTCGTTCAACGTATGTCAGCAGAAGATGCTGTCAAACATCATGGAGACGGTTCGACGCTTTTTCTGGATGTCCGCGACAGTAGTGAAATTGCAGAATCAGGCACAATCAAAGGTGCTCTGTGCGTTAATCGCGGCATCCTTGAATTTGCGGCTGATGAAAAGACCCCATATTTTAAGAAAGAACTCAAAAAAGCAGGCCGTATTTTTGTACTATGCGCAGCAGGCGGTCGGGCGGCTCTTGCAGGCAAAACTCTGCAGGAAATGGGTTATTCAAACGTGTTTAATATTGGTGGCTTTAAACAATGGCAAGCCGCTGGAGGCGATGTACAATAGTGAATACATTGATTACAGGATTTGAGTGCAAGCGATGTGAAGTCAAGCAATGGACCTAAGTGAAAACTAAAATGACGTTGCCCGCATATCAATTACCTCAATTGCTAATTGTCTCTGCACTTGGTCTAGTGATGGTCTTTACTTGGGGCAGCACTTATTATCTCTTGGCTATTCTGGCCAATCCGATTGTGTCAGATACGGCGTGGAGTATCAAATCGGTGACTGGGGCCTTGTCAATCGGATTGTTTATAGCAAGTCTCGCGTCGCCCCTCATTGGTCGCAAGATTCAAAATGGTTGCAGCCGTTCTATTTTGGCCATTGGCTGTTTCTTGATTTGCATCGGGTTATGTATCCTTGGGACATCGCAAAATATTTGGATATTCTGGTTTGGGTGGGCTGTGCTCGGGTTCGGCATGGCTGCTGGACTTTACGATCCAGCATTCGCAACGCTTGGGCGGCTTTATGGAAAAGACGCTAGACGCGCAATTGTTCTCCTAACGCTTATTGGTGGCTTTGCGTCAACGGTTTGCTGGCCACTTTCAGCCTTAATGCTGGAAGCTTGGGGTTGGCGTGGGACCGTTTTTGGATATGCTGCTATTCATGCTTTTATTTGCTTTCCAATTGTCATATTCCTAATTCCCGTCCCATCTGATGACACTATTAAAAACAATCACAAAATAGCCCTTACTGAGACTAGTTTCACAGAGGATGAAACCAAGAGCTTTTGGATCTTTGCCTCTATTCTAGTTATACACGGACTAATCATTGTGAATATGTCAGCCCTCATATTTACCTATCTTCAAGCTCAAGGCCTCACTCTAGCAGCGGCCATCACAATCGGTGCTTTGGTGGGACCTGCTCAAGTTGCAGCGCGTCTGATTGAGCTTGCAAATAAAGAGCGTCACCATCCTATATGGACCCTTTTTATATCAGTGACTTTGGTCACCGCAGGTCTGGGTTTGCTCGCACTTGATAATGGGTTTCCGGCATTGGCCATCTTCCTGTTTGGCATTGGGAATGGGTTTTTTTCCATTGTAAGAGGATCGCTTCCATTGGCGCTCTACAGAGCGGGACGATATCCCTCTGTTATAGGTGCCCTTGCCCGGCCTTGGCTCATGGCACAATCCTGCGCCCCAATTCTTGGGATTTTACTGATCATCTGGATTGGGCCACAAACCTCTCTCAAATGCGTTGCGGCTTTTTCTGCCCTAAATATTTTTCTAGTTTTGCGACTATTGAAAGCAACTGTAGATCTCAGGTAGATATATTCTGAACGTTGCGCATATCTTAGCTTTCACACTGCAGCTTAATAGAGTAAAATTAATAGTCAGGATCCGGATTGATTTTACATTTCCCAGAAATTCATTGACCAGTTTGAAAATAGCGGAGATCAACCAAAAGAGCGAGAGCACATGGACAACCAATTCGACACCGAACTTGGAGATCGCCTTTTACGATATGCGGCTATCGACAGTCAAAGCGATAATGATGCGACGACGGGACCAAGTACAGCGATCCAATTTGATATGCTGAACCTTTTAAAGCAAGAGCTTTCGGATATTGGAGCACAGGACGTGCAACTCACTGATTACGGTGTTGTTTTGGCCACGATACCCGGAAACGTCCAAGCTCCGACAATAGGTCTTTTGGCGCATGTAGATACTGCACCGCAATTTAATGCCTCAGACGTAAAACCAAGAATGATCAAAGGTTATAACGGAGGAGACATTACTTTTCCCGACAATCCGACGCTCGTTCTATCCCCTGCCGAATTTCCTTATTTGGCAGAAAAACAGGGGCATGATATTATAACTGCATCGGGTACAACTCTTCTTGGTGCCGACGATAAGGCAGGTATTGCCATTATAATGACGGCTGCTCGCCATATGCTTGGCAATCCCAAAATCGAACACGGCCCAATCCGAATTGCCTTTACGCCAGATGAAGAAATTGGCCGCGGTGTTGATCCAAAACTGCCAAAAGATCTCAATGCAGATTTCGCTTATACCTTTGACGGGGGCGAAGTCGGAGAGATAGAGTCAGAAACCTTTTCAGCTGACGGTGCAGAAATAACAATATCAGGTGTCTCAATTCATCCCGGGTTGGCCAAAGATAAATTGGTCAATGCTATTCACCTTGCCTCAAAAATAATTGCAACGCTCCCACAGGCCACAATGACACCAGAAACCACTCATCATCGCGAGGGCTTTATTCATGCTACTGAAATGAATGGGAGTGCCGCAGAGATGCGACTTAATTTTATAATTCGCGATTTTGAGCTTGATGGTCTAGAAGCAAAAGGCAATTTATTGCGCCGGGTCTGTGACGTCGTCCAGCTATCGGAACCCCGGGCCAGCATCACTTGTCACATTAGCACCCAATACCGAAACATGCGTTACTGGCTACAGTCTTACATGACCCCTGTCGATATTGCAGATAAAGCGGCGCGCAATCTAGACATCGAACCAATATCAATCCCAATTCGAGGTGGCACAGATGGATCTCGCCTCACCGAAATGGGGGTTCCCACTCCAAACCTATTTACAGGTATGCAGAATATTCACGGCCCTCTAGAGTGGATTTCAGTTCAGGACATGGCAGTTGCAACCAAGTTTTGTTTGGAACTTTTAAGCTTGGCAGCAAAAGAAAAAGGTGTGCTAGAAAAACATGTTTAGCTTAACGCTGATCGTATCATCATCATCGAGAAAACCAAATACCGAAGTGGTAGTTTTTGCATCAAAAAACTTGGCACCAAAATTAATGCTGGACCACGAATTTAATCGTCGCGATGCGTCAAATGAGATAAGAGATTGATCTTTTGCTTCGTCCTGTGACGTTAAAAGCAATAGGCTGGTATCTTTGGCATCATTCAAAGTGAGGCGCAAACCCGCCACGTAAAAACGTTCAGCGGCAGCTTGGGGACGTCCATCATATTGTGCCTCTGCAATCAACCCTAAATCCCAAACTTGATCCAACACACCATGAAGGGTGTTTTCCAGACCAGCCACAGCTGCAAAAAAGTCTTTGCCATCTTGCTTTCCATGCAAGCTTTCCCATTTCAAAAGAGTTGCGTCACCGGTATATTGAGCCTCTAGACCAATAGATCTTTGTTCGGCGTAATATGGCTCCAGAGCCGTTCCCATATCAACAACTGATAATATTGGGGTCCGTGCCGTTCCATAGAATAAGCTTCCAGCCAAATCCCAATCATCTACAACAGTTGAAAACCTGAAGGCAAAGTCGTCTGCATTTCTCCCCTCCGACCGCTGATACCGGGCAGCTTTTACGGGTAACTCTCCACTGGGATGCGCATCCGCATCATTAAATGTTAATTCCCGGAAATTCGGCATGTACCAAAACTGAAGATCGCCGTAGTCCGCATATCTTTCGATTGACACCGAGGGCGCTCCAAGTTTTCCAGCGCCGCCCTGGTCCGCAGCGGCATCCTGCTGGTTAACGACATCAACGATATTTGTACTTTCGGCTTTGCCCCAGAATTCCTGTCGATTTCCAAGATAGACTTCAAAACCCCCGATCTCAGTACTTATGTAGGCCTGACGGGCCTCTAGAATACGTCGGCCAGAGTCTTGGTCATCAATCCGTGCAACAAGCTCAAGCACGCCACGTGCAGCACCAAAATCTTGATATGCATCAATATTTAGCTCAAGAGACTGCCCACTAACTATCGTTCCAGCATTGCTGTTGGGGTAAGATCTGAAGTCTGCAATCAGTTTAGCATTCAATTCACCATCCGCAGTTGCAGTTTGAGCTGCTATCAGCCCAGTGAACAGTAATGATGCAAAGCGCAACATCATTTGACCCGCTTTAACATATTCTTATTAAAATCTTTTTCTGACAGCCCAGTGCCAAAAACCCAGTTTTCATACTGTAATTCAGTTTCTTTACCAGTTTGGTGATTGATCATAATAAATGTATCGGCACGCCAAAATTTGCCTTTATATTTTTTGTAACCATCAAAGGTCAAAGTCTTTAAAAGTGATTTCTTACGATCATAATACTCTGTTTTAAGCACTATATATTTGGATTTATCGACCCAAGTCTCCTGAACTGAGTAACCACTTTTGCGATCAACTGGATCATACTGCACAACAAAACAGTCAACACCGTTATATTTTTCTTCACGTAAATATTTGTAAGTGTATTTTTCAATTTCCTGACTTGCTATATCTTCAAACGAGAATTCACTTCCCATAAAAGGGCCAGCTTTGTTAGAAGACGCAATTCTTTTGACCCGCTTCAGAGCTGGAAGGTATAACCACTGGTCATCTGAGCCTGTTTTCTTTGTATGTGATAAAAAAGCAGTGCCTCGAACGTCACCGGGCGTGTCAAAAATGACAAGAGATTTGTCTCCCTGACTACTTCCTTCCAAACTTGAATTGCGCAGAGAACGCTGGGTAGACTGCCCATATTTATCTTTCAAGACCATCGTCATTTTAGAAGAACTATCACCCCATCCTTGGTCACGCTCTATAACTTCCATTGCTATTTCTAAGCCTTTATCGGCAAGAGCATGAGTGCTATTTAGTATAAAGCTCGACAATACGGCGATCGATGTTGCAATAAGTAATCTCATGTTTTTCTCCTTAAGTCGCGACGTTAGATTGAACAGATTAACCTAATTCAGCGTTAGTTTCATTTGGTGCCAAGTCTTTATTGTCTTTGTCTAATCGAATTAACAATGCAGGTAAAAGGCTCAGATCTGCAATAAGTGCAATGGAAATGGCAATTCCTGTCAAAGTTGCCGTTATACTGTTCAAACCAAAGGTTGATTGTGCCAATACTGAAAACCCAGCAACGAGTATAATAGTAGTTACGACAAGCGCGGTACCAACTGCGGTGAACGCTGAGATAACGGCTTCTCTTGCGTTCAAGCCCAGTTCTTTTCGCGCCAACTGGTATTTGGATAGGAAGTGGACACTATCGTCTACAACTATTCCAAGCGCCAATCCTGTTACAACGGAAACGGCTAGGTTGACCTGGCCTACCAACAGCCCCCAAATACCAAAGGCTAAAGCAATCGGCAAAAGATTAGGGACTAGACTGATCAAACCAAGTCGAACGTCTCTTAACGCTATCAAAATAAGTCCACTTATAATGAATATAGCCACTATCGTTCCAGTTAGCATACTCTCAATATTGCGCTCAGATATGTACGCAAACATTACTGTTGGGCCAACAGCTTTAAGCTCTATCTCGGAGTCTTTTAATATAAAACTTTCAGCTGTCTTAATCCAGGCTTGCATTTCATTTGTCGTCATATCCTTTAATGTTACAAGCACTTGAGTTGATGACTTATTTATATCCAGCTGATTATTCAAATCCAGACCAAACGGCAGCGACAGCTCATAAAGAAGTAAGTACTGAGCAGCTAACTCTCGGCTTTCAGGTACTGTGTAATAGTCTGGATTACCTAAATTTAAATCTCTATTAAGCCGTTTAAAAATATCTGAAATTGCAAGTACATTAGTGACTTCATCCTCCGCACGAGCCCAGTCGGCAAAGCGCGATACCTTGTCCAAAAAAACAGGGTCACTGACACCACTAGGTTCACCCGAAGGGAAACTAAATTGGACAATATTTACACCAGTCAAGTTATCACTAATCCAGTCCACATCTTGGCGATACTCCGTAGACTCATCAAAATATTTAACGAAATCGTCATTAACTTCATTGAGTGGTATTAATGAAACTATAACTATAGAAGAAACAACGCCTACAGCCAAAACTGCTTTATGATGATCCGCAATAAAAGTACCCAACCGGTTCATTACGGAGTCTAAGGTTTTTATCGTATTTTTCGGTTTTCCTAGTGGTAAAAAGCTAACAAGTATTGGAAGTAATGTAATAGAATAAAGCCATGCAGCCATTACCCCGACTGCGGATATATTACCAAGATCGTGAAATGGTGGTGAATCTGAGAAATTCAACGACAGGAAACCGACTGCTGTTGTAACGCTGGTCAAGAAAACCGGCTTAAAATTTACTCTCATACTATAAAGTATACTGTCTCTTTGAGTAAAACCATTCCGCATACGATTTAGCGCAGAAACCAACAAATGAATCGAGTCTGCTACCGCTAGCGTTACAATAATAATTGGCGCCGATGCCGAAGGTGGGGTCAGCCCCACACCCATCCATCCACCACAGCCCATGGCAAATAGTATGCTTAATATACAAACGATGAAGACGTTTATAACACCCGCAACGGACCTAAGAAGAGCGTAAGAAATAATCAAAATGACGAGAAAGGCCATCGGTATCAGTGTCACAGAGTCAGTCATGGAGGCTTCAAGGAAAGCATTGTTTAGGAAGACAACTCCGCCCATTCTTATTTTTACGGGAAACTTCGCCTCGATTTCAGCAACCATTACTCGCGCAGCTGTCGCAATATCAGAGATCTCTTGGGGATCTTTTCCCGGCATCTGGACTGTGACGTTTACAGACGTACTGCGATGCGCTGTGTCATGCACGCGCCCTGCCAAAGAGGGTTCTGACGTACTCACATCATCAACAAGCTTTTGTTCCTCATTTTCCATGTCTAAAGCGTCAGAATAAAGATCGCGAACGATCAGGTCGTCTTGATCAACTTCGGTATGTTGGTAGTTTGAAAGACTGTCCACTCTTATGGAATACGGCAACTGCCAACCCATTTCAGTCAACTCTTCAACAGCTGCCAAAACATCTGGTGAATTCGCTTTTCTTCCCTCTAATGGTTCAAATGCAAAATTAACATTATCAACTTGAGTATAAGTTTGCTGCAACTTCTCAAATGCATTTAGCTGGGGGTTTTCTTTGCCAAAAAAAGCTCTGTAGTCATTATCAAAATATAGGAACTGCCCACCCGATGCGCCAAATAGAGTAAAAAACAGTAGTCCAATAAGGCATAGAATTCTATTCTTTAAAAGGAACTCTCCAAACACATTTTTTTCTTTCACTAAACTATACTCTCTAATATCTCGTTGAAAGCGCTCGCTGCACTCTAAACTTGGAAATTCGCATACTGATTACTTGCAAAAAGCCAGTTATTTAATTCAGTTGCAAAAGACAAGTCAAAAATTTATAAAAATGGGATAATGACCCTACGTAATGAAAATATGTCTAAAAATTGTGCTTGCCCGATCGCTAATGTAGTAGGCACTTTAGGCGATCGATGGTCGTTGATCATTCTTCGCGACGTGTTATTAAATAAAAAGAAACATTATAATGAGTTTCTCAATGCTCCAGAACGAATTTCCACCAATATTTTAGCCAATCGTCTTCGAATGTTAGAAAACGAACGCTTATTATCTTCAAATATCGATCCAACAAACAGGCGTCAAAAGGTATATCTTCCAACGCAAAAGGCGCGCGATCTCGAACCCGTCTTACAAGCCCTAGCAGAATGGGGACTAAAATACAGCTAAACCGAGATTTAATTACAGCGCTTATATATTATGTTATTTCGAGTGCTTGAATGATATTATGGGCCCCAAAAAAACATGGGTCATTTGCAATTATTTATGGCGGTGAGTGGTTATTTTTGCTATATTTATGAGTGCGGAGGCCGAACTTTGGATTCAGGTATTTTAAATAATAAACAGATGCTCCTAAAAGCTTTTAAGGACATGACGCTTTTAGATCCGTCTACAGGCAAGAAAGCCGCTGCGTCTGGAACACAAACGACCGAAGCGCAGGCGCAATCGCGTACTGACACCCCAGAGAATAAAGCGGTCATGGTAATGCTGAGCATGGAAGCCAAACAAAGGGTTGCTGAGAACGGTCAGAGAAAGCAGCGTAAGAGTAACGCTAAAAAGAAACAAAAAAAGAAACAGAAATCTACCGAAGATTAGTTTTAATCCAAATATCCAATGAGCTCAAACTCCATGTTATATGAGCGAAAAGTTATTTTGAAATCCCAATAAAACAGTCGAAAACTTGGGGCTATCCCGCAAAACAAAGCAAATGATACCTATTCAGTATTTTAAGACAATTTTGTCCAAAATCTTCGTGCATCAAACAAAAGTTGTTGATCACACATTTGCGGACCTATCAACTGAATGCCAACAGGCATTTCGTTTGGTCCCTTGAAAATTGGCAAATTGACTACTGGGAATCCCATCAATGTCCAGGGACCATTAAAGATAGAAGAGCCTGTACTAGACAGGCCAAGTGGGGCTTCTCCGATGGTCGAGGGCATCATGAGATAATCATGCTTCTCAAACAGACCGGCAAACCCATCTCGCAGAGAGACAACTGCTTCGAGCGCGCCAAAGTAGTCTGAATTTGAGACCGCCCGCCCCGCCCTTGCTGCTTGATGAATATGTGAACTGATATCTTCTGGATGATCATTCAATAACCTCGAAAATTTTTCATTTAACTCAAAATTGTTAATGTCATTGCGCAAAGAGACACAGTCGTCCAATTTCAAGTTTTCTTCGACTGGCGTAATCATATCCGAATTTTGGAGCTGCATGGTGTTCAAAATATCAAGGACGTATCCATCGGCCTGCGAAATGAGGCCCGAGTGTAGCATCCCGATTTTTAACGGTTCATTTTTTGGACTTGTCAAATTTAAAGGGCAGAATGCATCTATGACTTCTGACAGATCTTCTAAGGAATTAGCCATAAAACCAACGGTATCCAAAGCCGGTGACTGGCTTAAAACACCAAAACGATCGATTAGCGAAAAGCTTGGTTTAATCGCAAAAATACCACAATAAGAGGCAGGTCTGATGACCGAACCACCAGTCTGCGTCCCAATTGCAAAGGGCAAAAGATCCGCAGACACAACCGCTGCTGACCCAGACGACGAGCCGCCGGGTGTATATGCCGTTCCACACGGATTAAGGGTTCGCGATGGTTCTAAAAAGGCCAACTCGGTGGTGACTGTTTTACCTATTATGATAGCACCAAGGCTTTTAATTTTTCTGACCACGGCAGCATCTGATTGAGCCATATAGCCAATAGGAGCTCTGCAGCCAAATTTTGTTGGCATCCGAGCGACATCAATAATGTCTTTAACAGCAAATGGCATTCCATAAAGAGGAAACTCACTGCGCAAATTCGGAGCTTCATCCAACGCTCTAGCGGCAGTCAGGGCTTCTTCATTTGCAACAAACTCAAACAAACCTAACCTAGCATCCTGCGAATCTATATTCATTAGGACCTGCGAAATAAGAGCCTCACAGCTGACGCCAGCATTTAAGTGTGATCGGAAATATTTGAACGTGGCACTATGCATTTGTACGTCGCCTTTTATTGAATTATTCTGGCGCATATCTGATCCTTAAGATGCGCCTATTGCCGGATCGCTTTACTCGAATGCTTCTTGGATAACTGGTCCTAACGAACTATTCGGGATTTAGTCGTCAAAGCGAATATGCCGCTTTCACAAGCGTGTAGCTGAGATCACGCGCAACCTCATGGGCCTCAGACAGTCGCAACCGTCCCGTTGCGACAAGATTGGCTAAGTATCCTGCATCCACCCGACGGGCCACATCATGACGGGCGGGAATGGAACAGAAGGCTCGGGTATCGTCATTAAACCCAACGGTGTTATAAAAGCCTGCAATTTCTGTTGTGTTTTCACGGAACCGGGTCATGCCCTCGTAGCTGTCATAAAACCACCAAGGTGGACCTATACGCAAAGCTGGATAGACCCCGGCAAGAGGTGCAAGCTCCCTACTCTGCGTCGTTTCATCAAGCATAAACAAGATGATCCGCAAATCTTTCTCTAAACCAAACGCATCAAGCAACGGTTTTAAATTTTCTACAAATTCGATTTTACCGGGCACATCAAAACCCTTATCTCGGCCAAATTTATTCAACGTGGCTGTCGAGTGGTTACGGTGCGAACCTGCATGGACCTGCAATGTCAACTGGTCATCCATAGACATACGCGCCATCTCAGTCAGCATCTGACCGCGAAACGCATCTGCCTCTTTGGGCGTACACGTGCCTTTTAGCGCCTTTTGAAAAAGCTCACTTGCAACTTGTGTTGATAAATTTTCCGTTCGCGCTGATGGATGACCATGATCAGATGCTGTCGCGCCACCAACTTGTTTGAAAAACATACGTCGAATGCGATGCGCTTTTAGATAACCCTGCCAATCTGCAGTATCTTCGCCAGTCAACTCGCCCAACATCATGACGTTCTCAGAAAAGTCAGCAAAGTCTGGATCAACAACATTATCGGGGCGATAGGTTGTAATAACTTTGCCATTCCATTCACTTTTAGCGATCATTTTATGATGACTAAGATCATCCAGGGCCATTTCAGTTGTCGCCAAAGCTTCTATGTTAAATTGATCAAAAAGAGCCCGCGGGCGAAATTCGTCACGCTTCAGACAAGCATCAATATGATTGTAGACTTCATCGGCATTATCTTTTGAAAGTGGATCATCAATACCAAAAACCTCTTGAAACGCATGTTCCAACCACATCGCTGATGGGGTAGCACGCAAAAGGTAAAAATTATTGGCAAATAGACGCCAGATTTTGCGCGGATCCTCTTCAGTCTTCGCACCATCAGCAAGCGAAACACCCAATTGATCCAGTCCAATACCTTGGGAGCACAACATGCGAAATACATAGTGGTCTGGAATAACGAAAAGGCTTGCCGGATCCGAAAAGGCTTCGTTGAGTGCAAACCAGCTTGGGTCACAGTGACCATGTGGAGAGATAATTGGAAGATCTTTTGTAACGTCATAGAGGTCGCGGGCAATCTCCTTTGTTGGTTGATCAACGGGGAACAAACGATCTTTGTGTAATAGTGCCATTTTAAAACGCCCTTCAATATCTATAGTTTCCAGATGATTTTCTGCGCCTGACCGCATTGGTAGACCTTAAAGGACCTTATAGATTAAGATGATATTGGGTACTATTAAGACAAATGATTGTTAAGTCCAATCTATCCAGTCGTTTCTTACTGGTGTGAGTATCAATCTATAAGCTGCAAAAGCTCCGTCCGAAAAAGAATACTATGGAACAAAGATGTGAATTAAAAGCCTTTAACTGGTCTATACTGCCGTCAGCATCCGATATGAGTTATCATCCATTTATTTACCAGCCCTTGTGATTGCGCGCGTGACTAGAAGCCAAACACCAGCCTAAATTGATAGAAAAAGATTGTGATTAAAATGGCTATAAAATGAAAACAACCTAAATTAACGGCTCGCGCTACCCTCTGGAGTTTCAGATGAGAGTGCCCATAGATTGATTGCTTCCTCATCAGCATATTGATCGATCTCAGCGAGTTCTTCCAGTGTAAATTCTAAATTATATATAGCTCCCACACAGTCAATAATCTGGTCGGGTTTTGACGCCCCAATAAGAGCCGTCGTTATGCTACCATTTCGCAAAACCCATGCAATCGCCATCTGCGCCAGGGTTTGCCCCCTAGCCTTTGCAATGTGGTTCAGATTTGAAATATTCTGCAGCGCACGCTTGGAAAGCATTGCGGGTTTAAGTGATTTGTTCTGAGATGCCCGACTATTTTCCGGCACGCCACTTAGATATTTTGTTGTTAGCATGCCTTGTGCCAATGGCGTGAACGCGATGGACCCCACACCAAGCTCGATGAGAGTATCCTTCAATCCATCCCTCTCAACCCAGCGATTAAGCATATTATACGATGGCTGATGAATAAGGCAGGGTGTGCCCAAGTCTTTTAAAATCGCCACAGCCTCGCGTGTCCTTTGAGAGTTATAAGACGAAATACCAGCATAAAGTGCCTTTCCAGATCGAACGATCTGATCCAGTGCTGCCATAGTTTCTTCCAGGGGTGTTTCTGGATCAAAGCGATGCGAATAAAAAATATCGACATAATCCAAACCCATCCGCTTTAACGAAGCATCGCAAGAAGAGATCAGGTATTTACGACTGCCCCATTCACCATATGGACCGGGCCACATATCGTATCCAGCTTTTGAGGAAATAATCAATTCGTCGCGATATTGACGAAAATCAGTGCGTAAAATCTCGCCAAAGGCAGTCTCAGCAGATCCCGCAGGTGGACCATAATTATTAGCAAGATCAAAATGCGTAATACCAAGGTCAAATGCTGTCCTACACATACTGCGCTTTATCTCATGTGGCGTATCACTTCCAAAATTATGCCACAATCCCAGTGAGATGGCAGGCAGCTTCAGTCCAGAAGTACCACATTTTCGGTAGGGCATCGTATCATAACGGTTTTCTTTGGCTATATAAGACATAAATTTTCCTTCTGATTGATGTATGGAGACGCGCATGATGAAATCACAGTATACCTTTGCGTGACCGGGTTTGATTTGAACGCGAGAGTTCGAGAAGGTGGCGGCAAATTAGGTTTTAGGAACCATCGAGATATCCAACCCTCAAATTCTAGCAAAGGGCTGTCTGCATGTGCAACATGATTAATTGCAATTTTTAGACGGTTACGAAAGAAAATCTATCAGAATTAAGGTGTAGGATTATAAAATAGTCTATCAAAAACGTATCAGATCGGTTAATTAGCAGCCGGCAACATTTGGATTATATCTCAACTAATCTGGTCTATTTTCAAGAAAAACTGGCCCGAAATGTTGATTATGTGGCCAATTTGGCAAGACCGCCTTGTAAATCTATGAGATGTTAGCAGACGACAGTTTGATGCAACATTAGTATAGCAGCTTAAAACGTGTGGGGCAGTTTTTTCAGTCTTCCAATACTTTTAAGTTGATCCGGAGTTTTAAATAAAATTATTTTCATTAATTTTTTATACAAAATATAATTTGCGCTAGTGCGAGGATTATTTTAACTCAAAATAATGTCAGCCTTTTAAGTTCTTTTCTTTTATAGACGTTTGACCAAATATAATCCAACATTGGGTGAGTTTTAAGCCTGCTGGAGTTTAGTTATGGATGCGTTGAATGAATGGTTACCTTTTATCATCGGATGGATAAGTTTTGCGAACAATTTTGTAAAAGAATGGTGGGGCATCATCTTTATGGCGATATTCATTTGGGTTTCAGGTGAATTAAATTGGATCAGAGAATTTATTCGGCGCACGTCTATGGGCCAAAGAGACATAATCAGCGAGGTCTCGCAAATAAAAATTGAGCTCAGTTCGCTCAGAAAAAGAGTTGCCCCAACAGATGATGAAACCCTCAAGAAATTTAATATATTTGATTAATCCCCACGACGTAATCGTTAGGTTTCAAATATTTGTAAGTGAACATGTTTTGAACTGACTTTCATTCGTTGCTAAGAATAAGGTACAGCCTACTATTTGTAAATTGTTGTGCATTCCCAAAGAAGCCATAAACTCACGTACAAACATTTAATTTTGGAGAACATTAATATGGGCAAAAGAGTTGCTTGGATCACAGGTGCAGGGTCAGGGATTGGGGAGCATACAGCGATCCAACTCGCACGAGAGGGTTTTTTGGTTGTACTATCAGGTAGAACCCAAGAAAAGCTCGAACGTGTCGCTGAAAAATGTTCTCCAACAGCGAGTGTGAAAGTCGTTGACGTCTCCAATTTTTCAGACGTCAGTCGCGTTTTCAATGAAATCATTGCGGAGCATCAAAGGATCGACCTCTTAGTCGCAAGCGCCGGGCTCAATATTCCAAATAGAAACTGGCATAATATAGAAGCCGAAGGTTTTGATGAAGTTGTGAAAATAGACTTGAACGGCGTTTTCTACACCAACAAACTAGCTATTGACCAAATGAAAAAACAAAAAAAAGGTTTGATCGTCAATATTTCGTCATGGGCTGGTAAGTATGTTTCCACTCTGACTGGGCCAGCCTACACAGCCGCTAAGCACGCAGTTAATGCTTTGACAGAGAGTATAAATATGGAAGCGGGACACCTCGGTGTTAGAGCGTGTGCTATCTGTCCTGGAGAAGTAGCAACACCTATTCTAGACCAGCGCCCAATCCCCGTCTCTCAAAATGATAAAGGTAAAATGGTGCAGCCAGAGGATTGCGCAATGACAATCGTATTTTTAACACGACTACCAGAGAGAGTTTGTATAAATGAATTGACGATTAGCCCGACGTGGAACAGAGATTATATTGCAAGGTTACCCGAACAAATTCCGAAAGAGTGACGGAACAAATGCAAGGCTGGTGGCTGGGTTAAAGCCGGCTTAAATATCTTAGTTTTAACACCTTCGTCGAATAGAAATGAACTGAACTCTAGATCACAGATCTGTTTCGAATCGCAAAAACCTTAAATTGGTCGTTTTTTTTGGCTCAATATAGCACTTATCCCCAAATAGTATAATTTTTTGGGGATATCTTTGAGAAGTCTGTGGGCATTTCTGTGGATAAGGAAATTACCTCTGTGTAAGGAAAAAACGTGTGGTAATCTATCATCAGTTAATCTGGGGGTAACAAAATTTAAGCCTTCAAATTTGGAAAATACTGCATAGCGGTTTCGGATGAATTTGAACGCCTGAGCTGAGTTACAACGTTTAGGTTGTAGACGGTAGAGATTATTAAATCTTCGGAATTAAGATTTGACACCGAAAGTGGTTTAGAAAGAAGAAAGT